>JAGHSB010000178.1 GCA_018066075.1 Candidatus Treponema scatequi | reverse complement strand
GCCGGGTATTTACAGGGATCTGAGTAAAGAACTTTATACAGGTACTACCTTTGCCGGGTATTTACAGGGATCTGAGTAAAGAACAATTATTCCTTCCCGGCCCGCCGGCTTTGAACAAGGAGTTTTTATGATCAAAGACCTTAATCTCTTGAACATCTTCTATCAGGTTGCCGTTTCGACATCCATTTCACAGGCCGCCGAAAAACTCCATGTCTCGCAGCCAGCGATAAGCCAGCACATCAAAACCCTCGAACAGCAGACTGGATTTGAGCTTTTCATCCGCAGCAAAAAAGGAGTTCGCCTCACAAACGAAGCTCAGGAACTTTTCACATACTGCAAGACTATCTTTAAGCAGGTAGATTCAATAAACCAGACTCTCCAGGACTTGACTACCCTCGACTCAGGAGTGCTCAATATCGGAGCTTCAGACACAATCTGTAAATACTATCTCATTGATAAACTAAAAGGCTTTGAACAGTTATATCCGAAAATCAAATACAGAATCACAAACTGTACGACAAGCGAGTCCCTCAAACTTTTGAAAAACCGAGACGTAGACATCGCATTTGTCCACGCGCCAGTTCAGAACAATGATTTTACTTTTCACGACTGTCTTGTACTCGAAGACTATTTTGTGTGCGCCCACGATTTTGACTCTTCAAAAATCAAAAAACTTTCTGACCTCACAAAATACAGAACACTTCTACTCGAAGAGACATCATATTCAAGAAAACTTCTCGACCGAAATCTCGCGCAGTACGGCGTAGAACTTCATCCAAAGTTTGAACTTGCTTCCCTCGACCTTCTCATCGAGTTCTGCAAAAAAAACATGGGAATAATCTGCGTTTCCAAACAGTACATCAAGCAGGAACTAAAAAATAAAGAACTCAAGATAATAAAAATGCCAGAGAAATTAGATCCAAGATCAATCTCTCTGGCATTTGATAATGATTACGTGTCCAATGCGGCACAAAAATTTATTGAATATACACTTGGACCATCAAAATAAATAATCAACATGCATTGCATTGAAAATTAATTTTACTATGAAAGCTGTTCGAAAACTTTTTTGTTGCTTTCAAACTCTGCTTTTACTTCGTCATAAAGTTTTACAAGTTCTGCCTGGTCTTTGATTTCACGGCCTCTTACATACTCTACAAGATCAGAAATCTTTTTTGAAAGAATGTTGAAACCAATGTTAAGGCTGTTTCCTTTCATCGTATGCGAGATTTCAAAAGTGAGGTTTGCATCTCCTTTATCAACTGCAGCTTTCAAGTTATCAATGTCACCAGTAGTAAAGAACATCTTTGAAAACTTTGCAATTCTTTCTTCTTTGAAAAGTCTTTCAAAAACTTCATCGTAATTGCTGTTTATTGCTTCGTAGCATTCTTTTACTGTCATTCCAATTCTCTCCGCTGAAATAATGAGATCCAGTTTCTCTCATTCATAATCTGCATAACCTGAAAGCCGTTCAAGTTTGCCATTGTAAGGTCAAGAAGAACGCACGCAAGTTCAGTTTTATGCTGTTCCATAAGCTATATATCTCTCTTAGTTTAATTTTATCATCATATTCAAAAATGCGCAAATTTGATGTACAATGGAGGTATATGAATGTTAAGTGGAATTTCGGCAAATTCAGCTTTTTCAGGTGGAATTTGCCCCACCGCAATATTTTGGTATTACTCATAATTCTCGGTCTGGCAAGTTCCACCCTGACAGCGCAAAGCGTTACAGACATACAAAACGCGCTTGTATCACCTGCAGCACCAGATTCCACTCAGAATACAAATAAAAACCTCAAGCCAAATCCGTGGTCGCTCATGATTTACAGGCCCGAAAACACCGAGAAAATGAACGACGTGCGCTGCTGGATCAAATTTGAAGACGCAGAAACAGGCGAAGACGTCACATATAAAAAGCTCAAGGCAGACTACGCTTGGATTTCGACACCGGGCTGGCGGCACAAATATCAGAAAACATATTACCTCTCCGGCGGAATGGTAATGCACATAAACCTCAAGCCCGGAAAATACAAGATTTCGGTTTATACGCCAAAAGAGAAAAACAACATGTTCAAAACTGAAAACGAAGGCGACTGGACTTCAAACGTTCTCTATTACGATACGGAACATCCGACAAATGTAATCTGGGTTGTTCCGACTGCAAACGAAAACGGCTTCTACAACGGCGGATGGGTAATCAAAGGCAAAAGCCCCGACTATTACAAATTTGCTAAGCCAGTTTCTTGATAAAAACTTCCCTGAAAATTACTGACGCAATAATCAGAAGACCACCGCAGATGCACATCACTCCCGGAATCTCATGAACGAAAATCAAAACCCAGATTGGATTCATCAAAGGTTCAATCATAGTGATGAGGGACGCAGAAAGTGCATTTACTTTTTTGATTCCGATTGAGTAAGTGATGTTTGCAGCACCCATCTGAAGACAGCCGAGAAGAACTAAGAAAACAAGTGACTGTGCGTCAGGGATTCCGTCTGGAGTCGTAAATATGAACGGAAGTCCTGCAATTGCAGTGATGAGCTGAGCAAGCATGAATGAATCGAAAGATGTATTTGCTTCTGGATTGTAGAGCGACTGCTTTCTCTGAAAAATTGTAGAGACTGCAAATGTGATTCCAGAAATGAAAGCGATTATGTTTCCGGCAACTTTTGTATCTGCAAACTTTGTATCTGGAGTTGCGAAAATATTTTCTGCAAAGAACAAAAACATTCCGATGCAGACACCTGCGATTGCAAGATAATCAATCTTAGTATTTTTTTCGTGCAAAATTAAAGGGCCAAATGCGATAATCCAGATTGGAAATGTATACTGAAGCAAAACTGCGTTTGCAGAGTAAGTAAGTTTGTTTGCAGCGCAGAACATTACCATAGTTGCAGCATAGCTTAAAGCACCGAGCCAGAGATATAAAGTTCCGCGGCCGTCGATTTTTTTTGAGCCGTCGATTTTTTTTGCAGGCTTTGAAGTGATTTCTGTTTCTGAATTATCATCTTTTGCATTGCTTGCGTCTTTGAAAAGTACAACTCTCGGAAAATGTCTTGCATAAGCCATAATCGTTACAAACGCAAACATGCTTCTGAAACCTGCAACTGCAAACGAGTTTACATGAACATATTTCATAAATACGCCGGCAAGACTCCAGCATAACGCACATACAACCATGGCAAAAGCGCCGTCAATTTTTTTCATATATAACCTTCTAATTTGATTCAGTCTATCTTTTCTGAGCTTCGTACTCAATAAGAATCTCAGTCTGTTTTTTATTTTCAAGTGGAACTTCTGTACTTACATCAAAATCAAATACTTCATATTCTGTAAGCGCAAACGCAAGTCTCGTGCTGTGCAAAAGACCTTTTTCTTCAAGGAGTTCTCTGTGTCTTTCTTTGTCATATCTGTGATCATACCACGAAGGAAATCCGCCCTTCTTTCCGGTGAGGACAAAGTCATAGCGAAGAAGATTTGAAAGAAGCAGTTTATCAAGATTCATCTTATCAAAATATTCGTGCAGTAATTCAAACCAGTAGAGATCTCTTCTTGCCTGAGTAAATGCCCCCTTCTCTCTTGCAAAAGTACAAAAGCCTTTGAAGAACGCAAATGGACTTACTGTATCAAAAATATATTTTGTCGTGTTGTCAAAAATATGTTTGTTCCAAAACTCGTCGACTAAAGTTTCTACGTCTTTTAAGAACATCATGTCATCAAAACTCATGAACGGCGTTGAGAAAACTTCGTAGACTGCATTTGTCTGCCACTTGTAATTATTCTCTGTTGCAAACTTATGCATCGAAGTTCCATTTAACACTTTCAAAAAACCGAGCTGAAGTGCATCAGGCCTTAATGACATTACAAAGTCAAAACTTTCTGCAAACGAATCAAGATTTTCGTAAGGAAGACCTGCAATCAAATCAAGATGCTGGTGAATAGTTCTCGGAATCTGTCTGATGTTCTCTGCAAGTTTTTCAATGTTGTCAGAACGGTTGATTGCCTTGAGAGTTTTCTTATTCGAAGTCTGAACTCCGATTTCAAACTGCATTACCCCGGATGGAACTTTCTGTAAAAACTCAAGGGCTTCTTTTGAAAGATATTCAGCTTCAATTTCAAAATGGAACATTGTCTTACCATTATGGTTTTCGAGAATGTACTTCCAGATTGAAATATATCGTTCGGGATTTAAGTTATATGTTCGGTCGACAAATTTTACAAGCTTTACATTTGCATCTAAAAAGATTTTAAGTTCTGAAAAAACTTTTTCTGTCGATTTGAATCTCACGGTTTTATCAACGCTCGAAAGACAGTAAGAACAATTGTAAGGACAGCCGCGCGAAGATTCGTAGTAATAGATTTTGTTGTCAGGTTCGTACCGGTCTGTCAGAAGTTCCGGGTACGAGAATGGAAGTTCGTCGAGGTTTTCGATTAATGGACGCGGATTTGAAAATGAGATTGCCGCGCGGGCATTACGAGAGATGTCAGAACCAGAAGAGAAATCATTTTCAGATTTAATAAAAGCTTTTCTATAGTAAATGCCCGGAATCGTTTTGAATAATTCTGCCAGGGCATTTGATGAGATGACTTTCTGGTTTGTGAAACCGGTTTTATCAAGTTCCACAAGAACATCCAAAACAGTGCGCTCACCTTCTCCAAAAATTACAAAATCAAGCGCATCGAGCTTTCCAAGATATTTTTCAGCCGCATAACCAAACTCAGGACCACCTGCCCCTACAACAGCGCGTGGCAGAACATTCTTTACGTCGCTGATAAGATTTTCGCAAACCTGGGCATTCCAGATGTAAGTCGAAAAAAGAACCATGTCAGCATGCGTCTCAGCGATTTTGCGGATAACGTCGACATGAGGCTCGTTAATCGTATATTCCCCGACAGAAAGCTCAATATTGCTCCCAGACGGCAAATTTTCCCTCACAAACGACTCAATCGAACGGATGGCGAGACATGTGTGCATATAGCTTGCGTTTACGGCCGCAAAATGAACTTTCATAGAAAACATTATATCATTTTGCAGCATTTTTCACACCACCCCAAAACACCCGGACTACTTGATTAAAACCTGGATTTTCTATATTATTACAATGTTTTTACGGAATTACCGAAGAAAAGGAGGTGACATCAATATGGCAACAATCAACGTTGACGAAACAGAAAACCTTGAAAAAGCTATCAAACGTTTCAAACGCATGGTAGAAAAAGAAGGCATCATTCGCGAATACAAAAAACGTGAATATTTCGAAAAACCATCTTCTATTCTTCATCAGAAGAAAACAACTCTTGAAAGAAAACTCTTGAACAAAAAGAGAAAGACTGAAAAGAAAGATTACTAGTTTTCGATATAGAGCTCTGACTTAGTTCAGAGCTTTTTTTTATCCCTTCAAAGCTCGCGGGGTTTAAAGGGATTTTTTTATGTCTTCGAGAACTTTGAGGGCGTTGATGCCTGTTGCGAGAGTTGATTTGAGATTTGTTTTGCCGTCGAGAAAGTCGACTGCGTTTTGAACCATGTTTGCAAAATATTTTGTTTTATGTGGAATTTTTACGCCCGGCGCTTTTGCAAGTGAATAAAATCCTGTATAGAGTTTTGATTCTTCTCGTTTGTAAAAATCTGCATGACCGTTTCCGATTGAGATTCTTCCTTCTGTGCCGACAACTTCGACTTCAAACCCGAAAAAACGGCTTCTGCCCGACATCATAATTGAAATGTCAGGAACTTTTTTTGTTGAGTAATTTGCCGTAAGCCCTCGGATTATTTTTTTATCTTTCGGATCTTTGTAAAGACCGGTGATTAAAGGCGACGGTAATTTTGTTTCTCCGAGAGATTCGAGAAAAAACAAAACGATGTCGACAAGATGAGTCCCATCGTGAAGAAGGCTGTAGCCGCCGTCTTTTTCATGGCGCGGATCATAAAGCCGCATTCCAGAATAAAGTCTTGCATCAATTTTCTGAATATCACCTATCTGAGAAATGAAATCTCTTGCAGCATTATAATCAAGTGCAAATCTTCTTTCGTGATTTACTAAAACTGGAACAGAAAATTTTTTTGAAGTCTTTTCAATGAGCGCAGCTTCTCTTGAATTTAATGCAACTGGTTTTTCAAGAATTACGAGGCGCGGCTTTTTTGAAATTACATTTAATGCTGCTGAAAGATGACTGTCTTCATTTACTGCAATCGTTACAATGTCCGGATTACAATTTTTGAAAAGCTCATCGATGTCAGAAAAAATTTGTACGCGATTTTGTTTTAAAAATGAAAACTGAAGAATTCTTGAGTCTACAAATTTTTTCCATTGGATAAGAGAATCATGATTTGTGTCACAACCTGCAATGATTCTGATATTTGGATTACCAAGAAGTGCCATCGTATGGCTTGCAGGCTGTTCTCTTTTTTTATCAAAGCCAAGTGTAAAACCGATACGCCCCGTACCGATTACACAGGCTGTATATTTTTTTTTCATAAAAAGTTTCTAGTAAGTCACACCAAGGAAAAGTCCTGCATTGAGGCAAGGACAGCTTCCCGGTTCAAGTCCAAGTTCTTTTCCATACATTGAAAAATCAATTTTAAATTTTCCAAATGCAAATCCGATTCCACATGCTGGATACAATTCGTTAAGACCTACACGAAACGAAACAATATTAGCCAATACAAGTTCTGCTCCTGCATTAAGTTCAAGCCATGGATTACGGCCAAGTTTTTTAAACGGAGTAAATATATTTTTATAATCAGCCATAATTTTGAGAGAAGTAATTGCCCCTCGTGTTGCTGCGGTTTGAACTCTCCACGCGATACCTGCAGAAAGTCTTGGTTCGAGAGTTTTCATCGAGCCAAAATGGAAATCCTTTATATTTGAAATATCTGTTTTTGCAACCCATGCAGGTGACCAAGGGTCATGGTAAACAATAGCAAAATCAATGCAATTACACATACTGTAATAAACTCCGGCATCAAATCCGAAACCGGCTGTTACATACATAGGAATATCATTAATGTCGAAATTCTGCAGCTTGCTTGAAACTGAAATAATTCCTTCATTAAATAAAGTTGACATCTGGAAAAATCCTTTTGCCGTAATTCCAACTGTGAGAAGATGGTTGTCTGTATGAATAATAGGAAAACCAAATCCTGCTGTTAATACAGTTTCTGCACCTATGTTAATATCTGAGCGTGACAAATTTGGAATGGAAGCATTCATAAAAATATCTGTACATAAACCCCATCCAAAACCAAAGCCTGAAACATGTCCCATTGATAACAACGGTTGTACATTCATTCCAAATTTAAGACCATTATTTTTTCTTAAAAGTTCTGCAAGATTTGTCAAATCCTGACTTGATACACCTTTGAAAAAATCAGGCATCTGATCAAACGGTCCTGAAACAGTCATACCAAGACCTGGAAAAAGAGAATGCTTTTTATGTGTTCCAAGCATTGCCGGGTTTGCATACAATCCGTAAAAATTATCAACATCAGTTGTATAAAAACCTCCGAATCCCTGCTGTCTTACAGAAGGAGTAATATGAAGCTGAGGTTTAAAGTTATCTGCAAACAATAAGGCAGAAAAAGCAATGAATAAAGTTAAAAGTATTTTCTTCATATACGACCACCTTATTAATTAAACGCACCAAGAATTTCTAAAACACTCATATTACCCATGACTTTATCCTCAACTTTGGATCTGTTGTCATTATCTTTATAATATGAAATGCAGGTTAAGGCTGCGGCAAATGCATCTTTAGAACTTTGAGATGCATCATTACCTAAGAAACTGTCAACAACAGCATCAATCTGAGCAGAAGTAGAACCACCGGCAGTTTCTTTAATTGCATCCTGTATAGCTTCAAATTTTCCGGTTAAATCAGGCTCTCCACCATTTATGACCTGTTCGTCCTTTGCAACCTGAGCCATTATACACATAGAAGCAAGCATTGCATTGAAAGGATCCATATTTTCAAGAGAATCAGGATCAGTAAAAAGCTGGACAACAGCACTTGTATCAGCATCAGTAATCGAATTAAGAAGAGTATCCAAAAGATTTACAACACCATCATTATTGAGTTCTTCAGCCTGAATTGAATTAAGTGTTTCTGAAATAGTATCCATAGTTATTGTGCTTCCGATTAAAAGCTCAAGAACTGTATTTTTATCTTCATTTGAAAGATCTGTTAAATTATTTTTTGTTCCTAAGGCTTTAAGAATCTGAGCAGATACTGCAGGATCGTTTATTGCTTCTGAAGTTTTTGCAAAGTCTATAAGATCTGAAGCATTCTGGCTTGCATACATTTCTGTATTATCTCTTGCAAGCCCTTTTCCAATGCTTGTCGTAAAAATTTCACAGCTTGAGAGAGTAAAAATGGCTGCAATTAATATAATTGAATGTCTAATTTTCATATACACCTCCAGCACATTATATTTTACTATTAATATGTTTTGTAGTCAAATTAAAATAAAGGTATAATATAGATGTAATCATGAGTAAAAACCGTCAGATTGACATGACAGAAGGCCCTATTCTGGGCAAGTTTTTAATTTTCTCACTCCCGATCATCGCATCAGGAATATTGCAGCTTCTTTTCAATGCAGCAGACATCATCGTAGTCGGAAAATTTGCAGGCGACGAGTCCCTGGCCGCCGTCGGTTCCACTGGCTCACTCATAAATCTTCTTGTAAATCTTTTTGTCGGCCTCTCAATCGGAACAAATGTCGTTGCCGCAAACTTTTTTGGTGCAGGTAAAAAGAAAGAACTGGAGCTGACAGTTCACACTGCGATTTTATTAAGTTTTATAAGTGGAATTTTCCTCACCGGCATCGGAGTCGTATTTGCAAAAGAGATTTTAAAGCTTATGAACTGCCCTGAAGAAGTCCTTCGTCTTGCAGCTTTATATCTTAAAATTTATTTTGGTGGAATTACTGCGACAATGGTTTACAATTTTGGAAGCGCAATTCTAAGGGCAAAGGGCGATACACAGCGACCGCTTTACATTCTTTTCTTAGCCGGAATCATAAATGTAATTCTGAATCTCATTTTTGTAATCTTTTTTCGTATGGGAGTAGCAGGCGTTGCAACAGCTACTGTAATTTCTCAGACTGTTTCTGCTATTCTGATAATCATCATTCTGTTAAACGAAGACGAACCGTTTAAACTCAATTTCAAAAAACTTGCAATTGACCGATGGATACTCATAAAAATCATCAAAATCGGGGTTCCGACTGGCTTTCAGGGAATAATGTTTTCATTTTCAAATGTAATCATTCAGTCATCTGTAAACTCTTTCGGTTCAATAATCATTGCAGGAAACAGTGCAGCACAGAACATCGAAGGCTTTGTCTACATTTCGATGAACAGTTTTGCCCAGGGAACTCTAACCTTTGTCTCGCAAAACTACGGTGCCCGTAAATTTGACAGAATCAAAAAAGTAACTGTAACTTCCCTTCTGACAATTTTTGTAATCGGACTTCTTCTCGGAAACCTCGTCGTTTTCTTTGCAAAACCGCTTGCCTCAATCTATTCAAATACTCCCGAAGCAATCAATGCCGCTGTCGTCAGACTCCAGGTAATCTGCTCGATTTACTTTTTGTGCGGAATTATGGACACAATGGGTTCTTCCATCCGTGGAATGGGTCACAGCGTTTTACCTATGGTAACGACAATGATTGGTGCCTGCGGAATAAGAATATTGTGGCTTGCTACAGTATTTCAGATAAAGACATTCCACTCGCCTTTTATTATTTATCTTTCATACCCTGTTTCGTGGATCATCACATTTATCACGCAGGCAATTTGTTTTATCGTAATTTATAACAGAACCAAAAAAAACGTGGTATAATGTTTTCATGAATGTTTATCAGAATATCAACAGATTAGTTTCTTACGGACTCAAGACATCGCTCATCACAAAAGAAGATGCCGTTTACACTCAGAACAGACTTCTTGAACTTTTTAAGCTCGACGGATTTGAATCAATGGAACAGGCAAAAAAGTTTATTCCTGTCAAAGTATCTGACCTCAAAATGATTTTATCAGAACTGATGGCATACGCTGCTGCAAACGGGATTTTTGAAAACGAAAGTATAGTTCACAGGGATTTGTTTGATACAAAGATCATGGGCTGTTTAGTTCCACCACCATCAGAAGTAATCGACATTTTTAATACACTTTATACAGAACATTCTCCTGAAAAAGCAACAGACTGGTTCTATAAATTTTCACAGGACACAGATTACATCAGACGATACAGAGTCTGCAAAGACAAACGCTGGAAAACTTCAACTTCATACGGAAAACTTGATATAACAATCAATCTTTCAAAACCGGAAAAAGATCCAAAGGCAATTGCAGCTGCAAAAAATGCAAAACCATCTGCCTACCCTCAGTGCGTTCTCTGCCGTGAAAACGAAGGCTACGCCGGAAGACTCAACAGCGCAGCACGACAAAACCACAGATTGATTCCACTTAAACTAAACGGTGATGACTGGTACATGCAGTATTCCCCTTACGTTTACTACAACGAGCACTGCATCATCTTAAACAGCAAGCATACTCCGATGAAAATCTCTCGCGATACATTCGAAAGACTTTTAGACTTTGTAACGCAGTTTCCGCATTACATACTCGGATCAAATGCAGACCTTCCGATTGTAGGCGGATCAATTTTGTCGCATGATCATTTTCAGGGCGGAAATTATAACTTTCCGATGACAGAAGCAAAAGAAGAATTTACTTTCAAAGTAAAAGGTTTTACAAATGTAAAATGCGCAGTAGTAAAATGGCCTCTTTCTGTAATCAGACTTACAGGAGAAAAGAAAGAACCAATCGTAAACCTTGCTGATAAAATCTTAAAGACATGGCGAACATATACAGACAAAAGCGCATTCATCTTTGCAAAAACTGACGGCGTTCCACATAACACAATCACTCCGATTGCACGAAGACGCGGCAACATTTACGAACTCGACCTCGTTTTAAGAAACAACATCACGACAGAAGAACATCCGCTCGGTGTTTATCATCCGCACGAAGAACTCTGGCACATAAAAAAAGAAAACATCGGCTTAATCGAAGTAATGGGACTTGCCGTATTGCCAAGCCGCCTCTACAAAGAACTCGATATACTTGCAGATGCAATCGTAAACAGAAAAGACATAAGCGCTGACGAAACAATTGCAAAACACGAAGAATGGGTAAAAGAATTCTGGCCTAAATACGAAAAGAAAAGCATCGCATACTCAAAGGAACAGGTTGAAAAGATAATCGAAAAGGAAACTGGACTTGTCTTTGCAAAAGTTCTTGAACATGCAGGCGTTTATAAATGCACACCGGAAGGAAGAGAAGCATTTATGAAATTTATTGAAAAAATCAAATAAATTGGCGATAATAAGAATATGAATCTTGCAAAAATGTTACCAGTAATAAAAGCAGTACTTCTCAATCCGTATGTAATCGGTGCTGCAGTTGTAGTAATTCTTTACTGCAATTTTGTCAGCTACATCGTAAGATACAAGAAAAAGCCACCAAAGCCAAAGCACAAGAAAATCGTTGAAGCAGCTCCATCTCCTGCAAAAGAAGGCGAAAATGCAGAAGACGGCGAAGCTTCTGCAGAAGACGGCGGAGAAGCAGAAGCATAAACTTCTATGCTCAACAAAATGTAAATTATTTTATAAGAATATCTTTACACAAATCCGGGACAAACACTTTTTGTTCCGGATTTTTTATTTTCATTAAGTTTATAAATTTTACAGGGGCTGCTGTATTTCCCTTTATCATGTCAAAGTGTGATGGAATTACATTTTGCGGCATCAGTTTTGTGCAAAGCTTTACAGATTCTTTGATTGAAAGGTTTCCGATTATTCCGTGAAGTTTTTTGATGAGGTTCATTCCGTTGATTGGAGTTATCAGAACATCAATTGTGCCGATTCGTGAAAGAGTCTTTTTAAGATGCTCCGTGTAATAAGTGTCTCCAAGATGAACAATCTGCTTGCCGTCAATTTTTACGTTTACTCCGAGAGATGATAAAACAGTTGCGGCTGTTCCCGTTTCGCCTCCCGGTACAAAATATTTTGCCGAAAGCTCTGAATATTCATCAGGTTCGAGAAATCCGTTCTTAAGATAAAATGAATGAGTGCCAAGAATCTGGCCGTGTATATAGGTCTGTCATACAACAATTATACTATGACATTACGAAATTGACATCAAAATTTTCAAATTCCACCCTTAAAAATTTATTACAGTTATGTCAAAGTTTTTGGAACTCTTCTTTGTGATTTTCGCCCTTGCCGCTGCAATTTTCGCAGTGATGTCAGCAGTTAACCCTGATTTCGTTTACTCGATTTTGAAACCGGGCCTCGACTCAAGCGAGATGACAGTCCTCGGTTTTGGAACTGACATCGTAAATGCATCAGGTAGCACAATGAAAGCTCCGATGGTAATTCTTTTTGCTTTTTCAATCATCACAAGCCTCTGCATGACAATGATTTTCAGAAACATCTATCTGATCTACAAAACAGCTGAAGGAAAGACATGGTTTTCAAAAGGCGAAACTCCATTTCAGAAAGACATCGTCCGTATGGTTCGTGAGGTTAGAATTTTCTCAATCGCGATTCCAGTTGTGCAGATTATCGCTTCCTTTATTATTAAAATGATTACACATTTTACTTGCGAAACACATGTCTTTTTGACAGGACTTATTTTCGGTTCTGTTGTAGTAAGCATTTCGCAGTTCTTTGCTTACGGTAAAAAACTTGAAAGCGATGTTGAAGGTTTAGTCTGATGTCCTTCTGGATTTTAGATTTGATAAATAATCTGATAGAGGCAGCTATGAAAAAAATAAATCTTGAACTTGATGTAATGATGGCAAAACGAAAAATATCTCTCCAGGAACTTGCAGACAAAGTCTGAATCACAAACGTTAACCTTTCCAAAATCAAAAACAATAAAGTTAACGCAATCCGCTTTTCAACTCTCGAAGGAATCTGCGATGCCCTCGACTGCGAACCGGGTGATATTTTAAAATTAAGTGAATAATGCATGCAATTGATGTCAGTTAAGAAAAGACATCTTTCAAAATAGCGCGCCACTTCTTAACGCACATCACTTTTAGTACCCCGCGCACTTTTTACAAACATAAGCCGGTCCTTCCAGAAGAGGCCGGCTTTTTTAATGCTTCCCTCTTTTTCAAGCTGAGACAAAATCAATTTAATGTCACTCTGAGTCCACACATTCTCTCCAAATACATCGCGCGCTTTCTTATTAAAAATCTCCTTCAATCTCGGAACAGTTTCTTTTTTCGTAAACTCTTTCGAGTGAAATTTTACAAAGTGCAAAACTTCATTTCTGTCTTCTGAATCTTTTAACGATTTTAATTTTTCTCCTTTGCTTTTTGAAAGACAGACATCACAACCTTCGCACACAGCCTGCTCTCCGCCAAGTGCATCAAGCAAAACCTGTCTTCTGCAAGTCGTCGCTTCTGCAAAATTTTTAATCACTCTTTCACGCGCACCAATCGGAAACTCATCAAACTTTTTACTGTCATCAAGACTCCAGAGTAAGATTGCATTAGCAACGCTTCTATCCCTTCCACCACGGCCTGCTTCCTGAATGTAACTTTCTGCCGTCGTGCTCGCTTCTAAATGAATGACTGTTCTGATATCTGATTTATCAACTCCCATTCCGAATGCACAAGTCGAACAAAGAATTGCGTTTTTATGCGGAAAGTACCACTTTTCGACTTTTGATTTTTCTTCCCTTGTAAGTCCCGCGTGATAAAACGCAACATCATTCGGATCAAAGTATGACCTGAGTTCACGTGCCATTTCTTCTGCCTTGTTTCTTGTTCCGCAGAAAACTAAAATCGGACGAGGTTCTGTTTTGCAGAGTTCGAAAACGGCTTTTGGTTTTGAATAGACATACTTTACAAAATAATGAATGTTAGGCCTGTCACTTTCTGAGCGGACGATGTGAGCATTGTTGTTAAAGAGAACTTCTGCAATTCGGGAAAGGACTTTAGGAGAAGCTGTTGCAGTAAATGCTGTGACAATTTTTACATCGAGAGTTTCTATTACTTTTCCAAGTTCAAGATAGGCCGGACGAAAGCTGTCTCCCCATTCTGAAACGCAGTGCGCTTCATCAATTGCGATGTGAGAAATATTGCATGTCTTAAGACGCTGTACTAATTTTTCATTTTTTAAAACTTCAGGATTTGCAAGAATGATTTTTGCACCGGCTTTTATCTTTCGAAAATTTTCTTCGCGCTCTTCATCACTCTGACCGCCTCGAAAAGTAACTGCTTCAATCGATCCGTCTTTCATTCGTCTTTCCTGATCTGACATCAAAGCTAAAAGCGGATAGATAATTAAAGTCGGTCCCGGAAGCATAATCGACGGAACAAGAAAACACATTGATTTTCCGGCTCCCGTCGGTAAAAGAACAATCTGACGGCCCAGACAGAACGCGTCTGTAATTTCGACATCTTCGCCGCGTTCCAGTGCTTTAAACTCGGGACTATGCTGGTCTTTGTATGAATCCAAAATATTTGAAATGACAAGTCGCTGCCACGGAAAAAGATATTTTACATGAAAAGCTTTTTTTGCAGCGATTAAAGCCGGATCGTCTTCGACGAATACGTGAGACGCATTGAAGTCTTCGATTTCGGAAAAAGTTTTGGAAAAATCAGGGTCGCCGGGTTTTGAATTGACTTGGAGGTTTGAATTGACTTGGGGGTTTGAATTGACTTGGGGGTTTGAATTGTTTTTAGTATTAGAATTGATTTCGATTAATTTCATAACTATATAATACAAATAG
>JAGHSB010000255.1 GCA_018066075.1 Candidatus Treponema scatequi | reverse complement strand
GCTATAATTAATTTTATGTATAAATTTGACCAGTTATTACATCTACGTTCGAAACAGCCAAAGATTCTCGGAAAAAATATTCCTGAAATGTTCAAGAATATCGTTGAAAAATGCCCGGATACTGTTTTTCAGGCATTTAAAAACGAAATTGACACTTATGAATACCACAATTATAAACTGGTCTATCGTTATGTCCTCAATCTTGCGTGTGCTTTGAAAGCTTTTGGAATTAAACGCGGGGATTTGGTAGGACTCATTTCTGATAACCGCCGTGAATGGCTTATTACAGACCTGGCGCTTCTTGCTTTGGGAGCTGCTGATGTTCCGCGCGGTTGTGATTCTATGGGAACTGAAATTCGTTTTATTCTGGAATTTACCGGCTGCAAAGTCTGTTTTTTTGAAAACGAAAGACAGCTCACAAAAGTCCTTGAAAACATCGATGAAGTTCCTGAACTGACAGACGCAATTTTGTTTGACAGTCCTGATGAACTTACAATGGAACGTGCCGCACTCCAGGGAATCCGCGTTCATAAATTTATCGAGTTTGAAGATGAAGGAAAAAAATCTTCTGATTCTCAGAGAGCAGAAATTGAAGAAGAGATTGCAAAGACAGAAGGTTCTGACCTTGCAACAATCATTTTTACATCCGGAACAACAGGAACTCCAAAGGGAGTAATGCTTACTCACGACAACTTCATTGCACAGTGCGAAGTAATTCATGAAGTTTTGACTACTGCAAAAGAAGGCGACATGTGGCTTTCTGTTCTGCCTGTATGGCATATCATGGAACGTGCGTATAATTATTTTATCATTGCGCTTAAAAGTGGAATTGCATATTCAAAGCCATCAATCGAAATCATGCGTGAAGACATTGATGTAATTCAGCCGATGTGGATTGTCGGTGTTCCGCGTTTGTGGGATGCGTTTATTCAGAGCTGCTATCGTGAACAGAAGAGAAGAAATGCTTTTTCTTTTGCAGTGTTCAATTATTCGATGGTTGCAGAAAAAGCATTCTGCTGGGCTCACGACAGATCGTTCGGATGGATTTGCCGCTTTTCAAAAAGACAGAAATTTCTTGATAAGATAATTTCATTTATTCCATTCCTCTTAACTGCAATCCCTGCCGGTATCGGATATCTTTTATCAATAAGAAATCTCCGTTTAAAACTTGGATCAAATATTAAAGGATGTGTTTGTGGTGGTGGAAGTTTACAGCCTGAAAACGATTTGATTTTCCGTGCGATGAGGGTTCCGCTTTTGGACTGTTATGGAATGACAGAAACAGCTCCGATTCTTTCTGTTCGAAGCCCGAAAAAACCGATGTCAGGTTGTGTCGGAAAAGTTTATCCTTCAGCCGAAGTAAAAATTATTCCTCATCAGGATGGAGTTCCGCTTTCTACAACTCCTCTTGCTCCTGGAAAAAAAGGACTTGTATTTGCACGCGGTCGTCAGGTTATGAAAGGTTATTATAGAAGACCTGATTTGACAAAACAAATTATAGACAATGACGGATGGATTAATACAGGCGATATTGGTGTTCTTTCAAAATTCAATGACCTTGCAATTACAGGTCGTGCAAAAGATACAATCGTTTTGATGGGCGGAGAAAATATCGAACCTCAGCTGATTGAAAATGCAATCTGCAGAAGTAAATATGTCGAGTCATGTGTTGCAGTAGGTCAGGATAAAAAGTATGTCGGAGCTTTGATCGTTCCGAGAAAATCAAATATTCTGCAGTACGCAAGAGATAATAACATTCTTTACGGATCTTATGACTCGCTTCTTGAAACAAGTGAAATCGAAAACCTCATCCGCGAAGAAATCGATAACTTTATCTGTGAAAAAAACGGTTTCAGAACATGCGAAAGAGTCGGAAAATTTTCCCTTCTTTCTACAAGTTTCGAAATCGGAAAAGAAATCAATGCAAAGCAGATTGTAATGCGCCACAAAATCGAAAAGATTTATGCAAAAGAAATCAAGCAGATTTTTACATCGCGCAGCAATTCGGGAAATTAAAAAAGGAGAGTTAAGATGAAAAAGATTTTATCAGTATTAGTTCTTTCAATTTTAACTCTCAGTGCATATTCTCAAAAAAAACTTTCCGATTTAGGAAATGATTTTCAAATCGGCGAGCAGCCTTCTGACAGTCAGCCCTCAGACAAAAAAACATCTTCTTCAAATCCTTCGGACCAGCTCGTTCCACCGGCACCTGAAGCCGTGATGTTTTCTGACGAAGTTCCATCAATCTTTAACGGAATCTGGGAAGGCGATGACCGCTATCTCATGTTTCAGGAAAAAGAAGAACTTGAAAAAATCGTGCAGGGCGATGTAGAGCTCAAAAATGAAAACTACATCTGGATTTACCTCAAGATGTTCTACGGCTGGTATCTCGACCGAAGCGCAGAAAAGACAAACAAGAAAAATTCAAAATACAAATATGATTCTAACGATGTCGTTTTTCGCGACATTCAGAATATAAAAATCAAGTTTAGAAAACTCATCGAGGACGAAAACTGCCAGGCTTATGAAATTGAATTGAAATATCCGAATGTCAAAGAGCCTACTGTAATTCCGGTGGCGATTGTGGGCGACGAACTTTATCTTGATTTTGCGATTCAGAGTTTTGACGGAGATTCTGCGTCATATTCGAGGGTTGCAAAGGTAAGTGGAATTAAGGTCTCAAAGCCGATCGTTGCAGAAAATCTTTATTCTCTTTATGTGACCGACGACGCTGTATATTCCATCCGCTACTGGAAAACTGACATGCCGTATGAAAATACGAAAGCTTTTTTTTCAGACGGAGAAAACAAGTACGAAGTTCCAAAACACATACGCTCAGCCGGAAACATCTATACCTGCGTAACAGGCCGAAGACTCACAATCAGAAACGTAGACCGCCTCTCAAACGCAGTCCTCAACAACTACAAGTTCTCAGAAGACAAGAAAATCCTCATAACATCAAAGCCATATCTCACAAGAATCAGCCCGAAAGCAGACCTTGAAGGCATGATGCAGATAGTCCAGAAATCAAACTCAAGAAAAGCGCCTGACCCGATTCCACCTTTCAAGCCGTTTGAAGCAGACTGGACAATCGAAGACCAGAAATCATACGACATAAACATCAAGATTCTCTCAGCAGTTTACCGCCGCCACAAGGAATTCTGCGAAAAGTATCCTCTCCAGTACCCTCAGAATCAGTTTTAATGCTTAAATAACCGCCATTAGGACATATAGAATAAAAACTCTTTTTTCGCTATAATAGTATAAATTCTGCTCATATTTGAGTTATTAATAAAAAAGAGGTTTTATTTTGTATAAGCCAGTAGATCCAAGGACAGACTTTCCAAAGCAGGAAGAAGAAGTATTAAGCTTTTGGGAAAAAAATGACACATTTAAAAAATCTTTGAGCCAGAGAGAAGGCTGTGAAGATTTCGTATTCTACGACGGACCTCCATTTGCAACAGGTCTTCCACATTTCGGACATTTCATTCCATCAACAATTAAAGATATTATTCCACGCTACCAGACAATGAAGGGCAAAAAAGTTGAACGCCGCTTCGGATGGGACTGCCATGGACTCCCGGTTGAAAACTTGATTGAAAAAGAATTAGGTCTCAACTCAAAGCACGAAATTGAAAATTACGGAATCGATAAATTTAACGATGCATGCCGTGCATCAGTTTTGCGCTACACATCAGAATGGCGCAAGACAATCACTCGTATGGGACGCTGGGTAGATTTTGACCACGACTATAAAACTATGAATCCAGAATTCATGGAATCAATCTGGTGGGTTGCAAAATCACTCTGGGACAAAGGTCTCATCTACGAAGGAAAATATATTCTTCCATACTGTCCCCGCTGTTCAACAGTTCTTTCTACTCACGAACTTGCACAGGGATATAAAGATGTTCAGGATCAGACTGTAACTGTTCGCTTTAAAGTAACAAAAGCTCCTGACGGTGTAAAAGATGCTGACATGGCAAACGGAAAAACATATTTCCTTGCATGGACAACAACACCTTGGACACTCCCGTCAAACCTCGGACTCTGTATGGGACCAGACATCGACTACGTAAAAATCCTCGATAAAGAATCTGGAGACTATTATATTTTTGCAGAAGCAAGACTTTCTGCTTACTACAAAGATGAATCAGGTTATGAAATCATTTACAAAGAAAAAGGTAAAAACTTTATCGGAGCAGAATACGAACCATTGTTCCCTTACTTTGCAGATTTGAAAGATGCAAAAGTTTGT
This sequence comes from Candidatus Treponema scatequi, assembly GCA_018066075.1. GTDB lineage: Bacteria > Spirochaetota > Spirochaetia > Treponematales > Treponemataceae > Treponema_D > Treponema_D scatequi. The sequence goes on along the minus strand of JAGHSB010000255.1, from coordinate 5,016 downwards.
GCAGAAAAATCAATGCAGAAATGTGAAAAGGGTGCATTCAGAATGTTCAATGCTTCTTACGTTTCTACAGAAGACGGTACTGGTATCGTTCATATCGCTCCGGCATTTGGTGAAGAAGACCATAAAGTTTTTGCAGGCTCTGGAGTTCCAGAAGTTGAACCAATCGACGCAGAATGTAAATTTACAAAAGAAGTTTCTGACTACCAGGGACGCTTTGTAAAAGAATGTGATAAAGACATTATGACTCGCCTTAAGAACGAAGGCAAACTTGTAAAACGCGATTCAATCGTTCACTCATATCCACACTGCTGGAGATGTGGTTCTCCATTGATCTACCGCGGAATCGGTTCCTGGTTTGTAAAAGTTGCAGACCACCACGACAGACTCTTGCGCGCAAACTCACAGATCACATGGCAGCCAGCTCACATTAAAGAAGGCCGCTTTGGTAAATGGCTCGAAGGAAGCCGTGACTGGGCAGTAAGCCGTAACCGTTACTGGGGTAACCCGATTCCAATCTGGAGATGTGACGATGCAGACTGTAAGCATACTTTGTGTGTGGGAAGCCGTCAGGAATTAAAAGATTTAAGTGGAACTTACCCGGACGATTTACACAAGCAGTACGTAGATAAAATTACTTTTGCTTGTCCTAAGTGTAAGAAAGGAACTATGAAACGTATTCCAGAAGTTTTCGACTGCTGGTTTGAATCAGGTTCTATGCCTTATGCTCAGCAGCATTACCCGTTTGAAAATAAAGAATACTTTGAAAAACACTTCCCGGCAGATTTCATTTCTGAAGGTCTTGATCAGACTCGCGGATGGTTCTATACACTTACAGTTTTGGCAGCACAGCTTTTTGATAAGCCAGCATTTAAAAACTGTATCGTAAACGGAATCGTACTTGCATCTGATGGACGCAAGATGTCAAAGTCCCTCAGAAACTACACAGACCCTGTAGAAGCAATCAACAAGTTTGGTGCAGATGCAATCCGCTTGTTCTTGATGCACTCGGCTGTAGTAAAAGCAGATGAAATCCGCTACTCAGATGAAGGCGTAAGAGACGTTCTCAAGTCTATCATCATTCCACTTTGGAACTCATATTCATTCTTCGTAACTTATGCAAATATCGATAAAATTACATGCACAGGTCACGCATTTGACAACAAGCTTCCTGAAAATCCACTCGACCGCTGGCTTCTTTCGGTAACTCAGTCTCTCGTAAAGAAAGTTACAGAAGCAATGGAACAGTACGATTTGTCAGCAGCTATTGACCCAATCGTAGACTTCATCGACCAGCTCAACAACTGGTACATCAGACGTTCAAGAAGACGCTTCTGGAAGTCAGAAAACGACGGCGACAAAGCAGAAGCATATGAATCACTCTATACAGCATTAAAGACATTCGCTCAGGTTGCAGCTCCATTCGTTCCATTCATCACAGAAGAAATGTGGCAGAACCTTAAGACAGCAGAAGACAAAGAATCTGTTCATCTCTGCGATTATCCTGTATACGACGAAAAATTCCACGATGAAAAACTCGAGTTTAAGATGGCAACTGTTCAGAAAGCCATCTCAATGGGACGCTCTCTCAGAAACCAGTTTAACCTCAAGAACAGACAGCCACTTTCAAGCGTTGCTCTCGTTACAAGAAAAGCAGAAGAAAAAACTGTTCTTGCCGAAATGCTTGATTCAATCAAAGAAGAACTTAACGTTAAAGAAGTTATCTTCCACGAACGCGAAGATGAACTTGTTGAATACAAAGCAAAAGCAAACTTCAAGGTTCTCGGAAAAGAACTCGGCGGCCTCATGAAAGAAGCTGCAGGTAAAATCGTAGCTCTTGATAATGCTGCCATTCAGTCAATTCTCGAAGGTTCTAAGCTTACAATCGAAGTAGGTGACAAGACAGTTGATTTGACAGAAGAAAAGATTATCGTTGAACGCATCGAAAAAGAAGACCTCAAAGTTATCAACGAAGGAACTTTGACAGTCGGACTTGATACAAAGATTACTGACGAACTTAAGAAAGAAGGTTATGTTCGTGATCTCGTTCGCGGAATCCAGTCACTCAGAAAAGACAGCGGCTTTGAAGTAACAGACAGAATCAAGCTTACAGTAGCTGGTGATGCAGACCTTAAAGCAGCTTATGAAATGTTTGAAGACTTTATTAAAGGCGAAACTCTTGCAACAGAAGCTGAATGGACAGATTCACTCAGCGGTGCTACAGAAGTTGAAGCTGATGACAAAAAGTGGAGCATTAAAGTTGAAAAAAAGTAAGATGAGTTTAATTAAAAAAATCGCATTAATCTCAATCGGATGTCTTGTAGCAGTTTCAATGATGACTGCATGTAAGACTGTGCCACAGACTTCATTTAAAACACCAGATGCTTTTGATGTTCTTGATGATGAAGGCGCAATGTACATCAGTATTCCGGCAAAAGAAAACAGCGATTTGCTTGAACACTTTATTACAAGCATGAAGCTTGGTGTATCAGACAGCGATGCAAAGATGCTCGTATCAAAACTCGACAGAGTTTATGCATCTTTCGGTTCTGTAAAGGACAAGAAAAGAGTTCAGATTTCGGCAGAGGCAAATGTTCCGGGAGCTGCAGCAGGACTTTTGAAAAAGAACGGTTATGAAGAAAAAATAGTAAAATGCGATTCAGTTTACGGAAATGATTATGCATACAAGTATTATTCCGGCGCTATTGAAATGGCATTTTCTTCTTCAAAGAATGTTTTGATTTCGAAGGACGTTGTTCCAATGATCAGGAATTATGCATTTGAAGAACTTATCGTAAATGATTGTTTAGATTTTTGTCAGGAATATAAAGCTGACTGGAAAGATAGCGACCTTTACAAATGGGTTTCAGAAGATACAGAAACAATTCATTTTTACATCGTAAGACCGCAGGCATTCCTTTCTAATCTTCTTGGCTCTGCAATGTCTACAAGAACATTCAAGCTTAACTTTGCAAAAGGACAGTTTGAAAAACTTCCTAACGGCAAATACGGATTAACTTTAGAGCTTAATTTTCAGGAACCAAAATACATCAAGCCTGCAATTTCTCTGTTAAGCCTTGCATTAGGACTTACAGATTCTGAAGCAAAGCAGATTGATGCAAATACAGTAAAACTCAGCGGAGTACATGTAAGTACAAAGCAGCTTATCGACATGTTCAAGAATTAATGAGGAGGAAATTTTATGGCAGACGACAAAATCATTCTTAAAGCAGAAGACCTTGACGGTTATTTAACAGAACAGGATATAAAAGATTTGCAGAACCTTGAAGATATGTACAATCAGGCAATGACAAATTTTTCACCACTCAATATTGAAAATACAATCAATGCATACGACAAAATGGGAAAAGCAATGCAGGACATCTGTTCACAGCACCCTGCAGTTCAGGTATTCTCATTCGTAACAGAAGAAGGTGCACACGCAGAAGCAAGCCGTGTAATTTCAAAACTCCGTGATGTAAATACAAACCACGAAGAATTCTTGTACTACACACAGCGCGCTTATGAGATGCTTTTCAGAATGGCTTACACAGACCAGCACTCAGACAAAAAATCTCACATCATCGTTCAGACTCCAGTAACAAACCCTACTCAGATGTACGCCGTTCATAAAATTCCAGACATCGACCATAAAATCGAAAACTCTGTAATGTGCGTTATGCTCCGTGGTGCTTTGCTTCCAAGTATGATTATGTCAAAAGAAATCGAAGAATATTCTTCACATAAATATAAGACACCGTTTGCTTTGTTCAAAATCTCACGCAATGACCAGAAAAAAGAAGCAGACATGGAATATGTCCTCGACCTTAAAAAATCATTCTTCAACCTCGAAGAACTCGACGGAAAAGATTTGATTTTTGCTGATCCGATGAACGCAACGGGCGGTTCCCTCGTAACTGTAGTTAAATATCTTCAGAGTCAGGGAGTTCACCCAAAATCAATCAAGTTCTTCAACGTAATTTCAGCACTCAAAGGAAGCCTCCGCGTAACTCGTGCTCTTGAAAACTGTACATGCTATACACTTTGGCTCGATCCTGTAATGAACAAATCTGCATACATTCTTCCGGGTCTCGGTGACGCAGGTGACCGTCTTAACGGTTGCGACACAAAAGACAGACCAAGAAACATCATGCAGCTCATTGCAGACTACGGAAGCAACGTTTCAGGCCTTTACAGAAACCAGCTTTTCGAAATCGAAAAAGTAGTTTTAGGCTAGTAAATATTCAAGTGGAATTTTCAAGTTTGGTTTTTAATTTGGAATGCAAATGAAAAAAGTTATTTTTTTGTTAGTGAGTATTTTATTTTTCTCCTGTGCGACAAACACTGTTTACGTTCCGGGTGAGAAAGTTGTAAAAACAAAAAATGTTTATGCAGAATACTATAAACTTGCAGAAGAATATTACAAACTTGAAAATTACACAAAAGCGATTGAGTTTTATAAAAGTGCAATGAGTGATAAATCACTTCATGATGGTGCTTATTATAAACTCGGCCGCTGCTATGCTTTTACAAAACAGTATGGCAAGGCTGCAAAAGTATTTAAAAACATTCTTAAAAAAGATCCAGAAAATTCTGACATCAGAGCATCTCTTGCATATCTTTATGCAATGAATGGTGAATACAAAAAATCCCTTTACATCTATAAAAATCTCGTAGTAGAAAACCCTGACAATTCAGAAATACTTGTAAATTACATCAGCGTCTTAATTTATGCAGAAGACTTTGAAACTGCAAAAATCAACCTCGAATATCTTGAAACAAAATTTCCAGATGCCAAACAGCTTGCAGATCTTAAAAAAGCTTACGAAGAAGCCGTAGAAAATTCCACTGACAAATCAAAAAAAAAATCAGAAGAAGTAAAAAATTCCATTGATGATACAGAAGTTGAAGAAAAAACAGAAGCTGCAGCAGAAGAAAAAGGTGTTTAAGGATACAAACTACGTGTTTCGGCTGAAAACTAGTGTTTTATAAATGTGAATTGAAATATGAAATCAATAA
>JAGHSB010000233.1 GCA_018066075.1 Candidatus Treponema scatequi | reverse complement strand
GGAACAAGTTTTCCGTGAATTGCGAGATCAAGGATTTTTGCCTTTAATGCTTTTGTATTCATTATTCAGCCTCATCCTCTTTAATATCTTTTACTAAATCTAAGAGAGCTTTATATGCAGATCCGATATTTGCAGCTTTTTCACCAATATCTTTCATTAGATCAGCAAGAGTGCCGTCATATTCATCTGTCTCGTCTTTGATCCATTTAATATCAAGACTTGTTTTGTCATCTTTGAGAATTTCTTCTACAGAGAACTTTCGCCATCTTCCATCAGGAGTTTCTTCTGACCATGTTTCCTTGCGTTTTGAAAGATCATCTGCACAATAACATTCCACAAAGTCATCAAGGTTAGAACGCTTAAGAGGATTTGTAACAAGAGTATGTTTAATTCCGGTTCGGTAATCGTAATACCAGATGTCTTTTGTTGGTTCACCCTTTGTAAAGAAGATTACATTTGCTTTGACTCCGTTAGCATAAAAAATACCTGTAGGAAGTCTGAGAACTGTATGGAGATTGTAGTTTGTTAAAAGTTCCTTGCGGAGTTTCTGTCCTGCACCATCAGCGAAGAGTACATTGTCTGGAAGAACTATAGCTGCACGGCCTCCACGTTTTAATGAAAGCATCATGTGCTGTAAAAAGTTCAACTGGTTGTTGTTTGTTGTAACAATAAGATCTGTTCTCAAAGTTGAAATATCTACACTTCCACTAGCTCTATCACCAAATGGAGGATTTGCAAGAATAACATCTACGAGTTTTTCAGGTTCTTTTTCCAAACTGTCTGCACATTTAATAGGTGTTGTATCTGGAGAAATATCATGAAGGTACAAGTTCATTGATGCCAATGTTACAACCAAAGGAGTAATATCATTTCCACTTAAAGCTTCTGTCTGCAGAAATTTAATCTTCTGCATATCATTGCTCTGAGGCTTCATGTAATCATAAGCTGCCAAAAGGAATCCACCAGTTCCACAAGCTGGATCACATACGGTTTCTGTAATCTTTGGTTTTGTTACATCAACCATTGCTTGAATGAGTGGACGTGGAGTAAAGTACTGTCCAGCTCCAGATTTTTTATCCTGACCGTTCTTCTCAAGAATGCTTTCATAAATAGCACCTTTAAGATCACCGTCCATACTGAACCAGGAATCTTCATCAATCATTCCAATCAACTTCTGAAGAAGTGCTGGTTTATTAATTTTATTCTGAGCTTCTGTAAAGATAGCTCCAATCAGGCCATCTTTTTCTGACAGGTTAGCAAGTATCTTTTCATATTTATTTGAAAGGTCTGTTCCTTTAAGACCGATCAAATCTTTCCATTTATTATCTTCTGGCAAAGCAGATCCAAGACCAAAGGATTCTTTTTCATCATCCATTTTAAGAAACAGAAGATATGTGAGCTGAATAATATAGTCTGTAAAGCCAACTCCAGCTCCTGCAAGAACATCTGCCATGTTCCATACTTTTTTAGTAAGAGAGCTTTCTGATTTTGTATCTGCCATTTATTATGCCGCCTTTCCGTAGTAAATATATTTTGTAAGAGTCTGTAATTCTTCGTTTATATTGTTTGCTCCAAAAATTGGAACAAGTTTCTTAAGTAAGTCTGGTTTTGTTGCATAAAGTTCTTTGTTATCAATACAACCATTCTGAAGTATGTACAAAGCAACTTCCTTTACAACTGCCTTCTGTGCTTCATCATAAGAGTGCTGTTTCTGACCACAGTAAAGATTGAAGATACTACCAAATGAACTGTTTAAGCTAAAAAGTTCATCATTCTGTTTATATGCAAAACGAACCAGCTGAATGATATTAGTAAGAAGTTCTTTCTCTTCCTTAAGAAGTTTCTTTACTTTTCCATTTTCACCATTAAGTGCAAGATAGCATTCCCACAGATATTCTGTTGTAAGCTGATTATTAAACTTTAAAAGTTTCTTTTCCAAATCAAGAAGCATATCATGAGTTATAGCTACGTTTTCCTGATTGTAAAGAATACGAAGAGCTTCAACTTCATCCTTGTTATCATTGATATATGATTCAAAGATTTCTGTATATTCTCGTGCCTGTTCCTGTGAGAAACCTGCACTTATCAATGTATCTGTCTTTTCAATTGTGATTTTTATGAAGCCTGCATTTATTTCAAGAAGAAGTTTACGAGCCTTCAAATTATCTATCAATTTTGTAATCAGTTTTTTTCGTTCCAGGTTTGGAGCATTCTTATCAACAAACTCTGGGAAAGTTGTGTTTTCAGGACTGATTGCATCATATATATCCAGGCACATCTGCTTTACAGTAGTTCCCATTTCTGTATTAAGATCGAGAAGATCCTTTGTTTCTGCTTTTTTATTTACCTTTGAAAGGTAGCCGCAAAGTAAATCAAGATTCTCATTTGAAAGTTCACCATGAGAAAGATGCTCTAAAAGCTCAGCAAGAGAATATACCTTTTTAGGACCTTCTCCTCCTTCAATTGGTGAAGGAATTGATTTTTCATGTTCTGTAACACCAACAGCATCAATCAGATAGAAGAAGTCTTTACTTTCAGCATTTGTAGTTACGGCTTTGAGTTTATCATCATCAATAGTACGGCAACCTCGACCTTTCATCTGAGTATAGAGAACTTCAGAATTTACATCTCTCATGAAAATAAGACATTCCAAAGGACGAACATCTGTTCCTGTAGCAACAAGAGTAACAGTTACTGCAATACGGAAGTCACTGTGATTTCTGAAATCAGAAATAAGCTGGTTTGTATTTCCTTGTGAACAGGTAATCTTTTTAACAAAGTTTTCAGGAACTTCTTCATTTGGAAATTCTTTTTTGAAAACTTTCTTTACAGCTTCAACGATATCTGTTGCATGACTTTCCTTTTTTGCAAAAATCAAAGTCTTTGGAATCATATTCCAATCTGGAGTACGATCTGGATACAATGTTTCAAAGATATTGTCTTTATATGCCTGGATTACAGTTTCAATCTGACTTGGAACAACAATAGAACGATCTAACTGTGTCTTTTCGTAGTCCTTATCTTCATCCTGTTTTATCTTTTTCTGTTGGCCTGTAAGATTTGATTTCTTATTTACCTTTTCGCCTTCATTGAGAGTTGTTCCATTTTCTGTGATTTCTGTTTTGATACGGAATACACGAGCTGGAACGTTTACACCATCTGCAATTGATTTGTCGAGTGTGTAATTTACAACACGATTATTATTAAAGAAAGCTAAAGCTTCTGGAGTAGGAGTTGCGGTAAGGCCGATTAACTGGGCACCTTTAAAATAATCTAATACAGATTTCCAAAGTCCATAAATTGAACGATGACATTCATCTATGATAATTACATCAAAGAAATCTGGTGGGAGATGTGGATTATCAGGAAGAATAACAGTGTTTGTTGTTGTATCATCGTTATCTACTTCTGTGTCATCGTTATCGTCATCATCTGGATTACCACTCAAAGCTGCAAAAAGTCTTTGAATTGTTGAAATAACAACACTGGAATTTTTAGCTTCATTCTTATTGTCTGTATTTTCAACAATTATTTCATTGCCATTTTCATCTTTTACTTTTTTTGTCAGAGGCTTCAATCTGCTTACAATGAATTCACTGGTAAATGAATCCTTTGTTTCTGTGAGTTTATATGTACCAAATTCACCTTCCGCTTGTTTACCCAAGTTATTTCTATCTACAAGAAAAAGAACACGACCTTTGTGAACATAATTAAGAAGACGGTATGCCGCTGTACAAGCTGTAAAAGTTTTTCCTGCTCCTGTTGCAAGAACAATCAAAGCTTTCATTTCACCTAACTTCATTGAAGTTTCAAGATTTGAAATTGCTTCATACTGACAGGCACGAAGACCTTTTGGACCTACTGGAGGAATTGCAGGAAGGTTTGCAAATCCATCATCAATATCTGACATTGAAACAAGCTCTTTTGGTGTATGCATTTTTGGCAGTTTAACATAAGCCATATCTGGTTCAGAAAGATCTTTAAAATATAATTCTTCACCGTTGGAAATATATGAGAAACGAAGTGGATTTGACCAATACTGATAAAAAGAATTAAGTGATCTACAGTATTTTTCAGCTTGTTCCTGAACTTCTGTTTCAAGGTTGTTCTCTTTTCGTTTTGCTTCAAGAACGGCAATAGCTTTACCACCAGCAAAAAGCAGATAATCAGATTCCAGATTTCCCTGCATGAGGGCTTCTTCAATAGCACAAGCAGGACGATTAGGTGTCATTTCATCTCTTTTAATAACATCCCAACCTGCATCTTTTAAGAGTTTATCAATTTTTATTCGTGCTTTTTCTTCTGGTTTCAAATCTGACATAATCTTCTTCCGATAGTTAAGACTTATAGGAAGTATTATAGCATAAAAATTGGAGATTATCTTCCCCCAATACGTATAGTCTATCCCCAACAAATCTGATTTGCCTATAAAAAAAGGGCCTTCGCAACCTTGCGAAAGCCCCAAAACCTTCAAAATGTACCTACATTGTCATTACAAAACCTTTCGCAACTTTGCGAAACCGTCATTTTCCTTTTTCAGCCTCTTTATAAAGCTTGTATCCCTCAGACAGATACTTCCTGTAAAACTCATTCAGATTCGGATACTTCTGTAAATCCTTTCCATCGATATATTTATATAGAAGATAACCAACTTTTACCTTGCTGATGTTCTGGGCAACATATTTACAGGAATCTTCTGTAAACTTTGCACTGGATTTATAGCGTTCTACAGCTTCTTTTTCAATCTTTTCCTTTACATCCGCTAGGGCAATTTCTGCAGTCTTTTTCCCATTGCCATAACTTTGGGCGAACCACAGGCTTCCAATTCCTAAAATGAATATTGCAGCAGCAACAGCTATCATGTTCATAACTAACTTAAATTGATTTTTGTAATCTCTCTCACAAATCTTTTCGTAGTTTGTCAGATAACTGTCTAATCGACTTTCTGCAATTTTAATTGATGAAAGACTGGTATCAATATGAGACTCCACTTTGTCTAGAAGTTCGTCTACGTTTTTTTGGAATGTCCGTGCCGATTCT
>JAGHSB010000003.1 GCA_018066075.1 Candidatus Treponema scatequi | reverse complement strand
TCCTCATTTAAACATAAATATGTTATTTATGAAAATACTACCAGTCAGTCAATGGCAGCCACTACCTTCCTTCCCGTATTTTTATAAACTACATATTTATGTAAAACAGGATACTTTTTATCAACCTATTCTTTATTAAACCAAGATCCCTTTAGAACGCCTTTTCAACTTTTCCGGACTTGTTGGTTACGAAGATGCCATCACCTGAAACATAGATTGGTGTCGCAGGTTTTACATCAACATTAGACTTTGCAGTACACTTGAGGATTGAGTTGAATTTGGCAGCATAGTTGTGGCCGTTTTCTTCTACGACGCAGATGTAGTCGTTTCCGTTCTGGATGAGGACTGACTGTTCTGCGACTGTTTCTTCGGATTCAGCGATGATTTCGAGTTTTTCTTTATCGATGAGAACGAGTTTTACGGCACCTTTTCCAGTGTTTTCACCGGCGATTGCGATAAATACGTTCTGATCAAGGAATACTATTCTGTTTCTGATTACTTTTACTGCAGAAGTTTTAAGTTCTTTTCCTGATTCTTTGTCTACTTTAACGATGGCAGAGTAGAGTTCTTTTTCGTCTACGAGCTTGAGTGCGTAGTAAGCGCCTTCTTCTGCTTCTTTCTTGTTGATTACTTCTTTCTGATCTTTGGCAATTTCTTTTCTTTCTGTCTGAGCTTCTGTCTGTTTTTTGTCAGCTTTTGCCTGCTGCTTCTGAGATTCTTTTTTAGCAGTTTCTGTTTTCTTTGTTTTTTCTTCGACTTTAGTTTTCTTTTCTTCTACTTTCTGCTTTTTGTCAGCTGCATCTTTCTTGTCTTTTTCTGCCTGTTTCTTAGCTTCGGCAGCTTCTTTCTGAGCCTGTTTATCGTTTGGATTAGCGTCTGCCTTCTTCTGAGCTTCTTCTGCTTTTTTCTGAGATTCTTCAGCTTTCTTTTCTGCTTCGTAAGCTTCTTTCTTTGCTTCTTCTAATTCTTTCTTTTCTTCTTTGAGTTCTTCTTCTTCTTTGCGGGCTTCTTTCTGAGCTTCCCTGGCTTTTTCTTCTGCTTCGTCAGCTTCACGTTCCTTGATGTCGACCATGTTCTTTCTTTCGTCAATTCCCTTGTCGTCTTCTTCCTGCATTGAATTAACGACGTTCTTGTCACTGATTACAGAAGTATCAACTGTGCTTAATCCGCCGTTGATGTCTGCAAGTGGAATTACAAGCTGTGACTGGTCTGCCCATTCTTTATATGAAACTGAAATACCTGCCTTTTCTGAAGCGAGGTTTTTAGTTACGATTTCTTTGTATTTTGACTTGTAGTAGTCGAGGTTCTTGCGGTAAACGGCATTATAAACTGTTACGAATGTTGCAAGAGTGTAGGCATCGTCATATTCATAGCCGTAAGCTTTTGTCAAATATGAAGCGATGATGTGGCGGAGGTTTCTGATGTGGTCAACCTGAGCATCTTTTCCAAGAATGAAGATATCTGCATCAAGGGCATCTGTCTTGTCATCAACGCAGTGAATTACATAATATTTTGCCGTATTTCCGTAAGTTCCGCTTGTTTCTTTAGAGAAGCCTGCACCGATTCCAGTACCGATTCCCTTAATGTCATCAAGTGAATCTACAACCTTATGAGGACCCGTATAGTTTTCAAAAACGATTGTGTCTGAAACAGACTGAAGTTCTGCCTTGTTGACTTCTACGGCAAAAAGAAGTCCAGAACCTAAAAGAACGGCTGCAGCAGCAACTACATTTTTAATAATTTTTAACATTTTCATAATGAATCCTCCGGCGTAAAGCAGATTTTACGCTGTAAATTAATAGCTATATATATGTATAAAGTATAGCATCCTTACTTATTATCGGCAAGTTTTTGATAAAGTGAACGAACAAACTGCTTTATTTTGTAGTCATATTGAGGTCCGAAAAGTTCGCCCAGGATGTGCTTTCCTTTTGCAGAAAAGGCTGGTTTCCCCATGAAGTGACTTATTTCATAGGCGAGGTTGGCAGCGTTTATTAGAACCTGTTTATCGTTCGGATTTGTGCGTCTTATGAGGCTTTGAAGTGAATCGAGCATTCTTCCGTCAGGATCATAAGGACATTCTGAAAGAGCTTCGAGGGCATTTGCAAGAATCAGCGGGTCTGTTTCAGAGTCGATTATCCCGATCAATGTTTTTTGTAAAGTGGAATTTTGCAATACCGCAAACAGTTTGAATATGTTTTCATAGTCATAAAGCGAAAGGGTATCGTCCGTAATTATTTCGTTTGAGAGATTTCGTTCAAAAGTGTTGTTTTTTTCAACCTGAGAATTGATTGCAGAAAGACAGATTTCCGTAATTTCAATTTCTTTTGATCCGTAATTTCCAAGTTTTATGTCGTCCATCAGTTTGTGATAGTTTTTTTTATAAATTCCACCTGAACAATCAAAAGAGTAAGTGTCAAAATACTGGCTCACAGGACAAAGCATGTCGTACGAGGAAACAGCGTCTTTTTCCTTTGAAGTCGCAAGAACTTTGTAAACGTTAATCACCCAATCTTCGCAGAGAAAATAAATAAGGCCGTTGTCTAAAAATATGGTATAGAGCCACTGACATTTTTCATTTTTTTCAGGAAGCAGATAGTGATATAAAATTTCACCAGACTCTGAATAGACAACGCAGGAAAACTCACCTGTGAGGATAAACTTTGAATCAACTGAATAAACGGAACTTACATGACCTCCAATTTCCTTGATTTTGAAAGTCTTTTTGACTTTTCCGTCTTTCAAATTAATTATGTCTATCTTTTTGTCAGGCGTAACAAGTACCAGATCAGAGTCATTCATCAAAAGAGACATAGTATGTTTATTTGCATAAAAGTCATTGTTTTTCCATGACGAGACAGTCTGCAAATCCTTATTTATTGTCATTTTTCCTATTGTTCCGTCTGAGAATACGAGCACAAGGCCGTCAGGAACAGAAAAGCGGTTTATGACATTCCCCTGAAATACAATTTCTTCGATTACTTCGCCATACATCGAATAGCGGACTGCACATGTTTTTGAGCCTTCTGTTCTTTTTAGAAAGACGAGTACGGACTGGTCACTGAGGACTACAGGATCAATTTCATCCTGAGGTTCTGTTTCAAGACTCCATTTTAAGATTCCGCCGATTCCGACCGAGGCAAGGTTAGTCCCAGAAGAAACGTAGATTCTGCCTTCTTTTGTCGGCAAAGCCTCTCTTTCCGGAGTAAAATCAAGATATTTTCGCCAGAGGACTGTCCCCGATGGATTTACAAGAACAAGTTCTCCGGATGTCGTAACGACAAAGATAAAGTCAGATTCGTTTACCGAGACAGACTTGATTCTACCGATTTTTGTAAGCCAGAGATCCTGACCGGTTTTTGAATAGCAGGCAAGAAAGCGTCCGTCTTCAACTGATACAAAGCCAAAGGAGAGTGGAACAGGTTTTAAAGTCGGAGAACCAGGCGCCAGAATAAGATAAGGCTTTGCAATATCCGAAAAACTAATCGGATCAAGACAAAATCCTTCAAAAGAGGCTGTTAAAGCTATGATCAAAACACCTAGAAACTTTCTTAACTTGTTCACTTTTGTATACTAATTCTCCAGTTCAAGATAACAGAGGCTTTCGATATGGCTAGTCTGAGGGTAAAAATCGAGAAGATAAAGCTCCTTGAGCTCATATCCAAAATCGAGAAGCCGCTTTATGTCACGGGCATTTGTAGCCGGGTCACAGCTTATGACTCTGACAACAGGCGGCTTTGAAGTACAAATAAAGTCTAAAACTTCTTTTTCCATTCCGGAACGAGGCGGGTCTATTACGACTGCGTCAAAGTTTCCGATTTTGTTCAAAATTGAAGGTGCGTTTTCCTTTGCCCATTTTGCTCCTGAGATTCCGTAGGATTCGTGTGTACGGCCTGTGAGGTTCTGTTCTGCAAATACGATGGCGGCTCGGTTATGTTCCACAAGCCACACTTTTTCAAAATGATCTGCCAGGAAAACGGAGAAAGTTCCGACACCGGAATACATGTCGAGGACGTTTTTTCCGGAAAGGCCTTTTGTCACGAGTTCGATTGACTTTTCGAGGACGCCGAGGTTTGACTGGAAAAATCCCTGGACATCGAATGAGATGTTTTTGTCAAGGATTTTGACTGTGCACATAGTTGCCGGGTCGATGACGTTTCCTTCGTATTTCGGGCGGATGTAGTGCTTTAATTTTTTATTTGGAACTTGCGAAGGCTTTTTGTCTTCCGGTATCGTTATGAGAAAATCGGGAGTTGCCTTGTCTGAGCCAAAAAGATGCGAGCGTCCGCGAGGTCGTGATTTTTCGTCTGTTTTTTCAAAATATCTGTTTATGGAATTTTCAGCTACGGGACAGTTTTTTATGAATACTTTTTCGTTTGAACGCTTTGCTTCGAGAGAGCCGTCGTGAAGCTGAAATCTTGCGCGATATCCGAGCGGACTTCCTTTTGCGATTTTTATTTCGGGAGTTTCAATTCCATTTCGCTCAAAAAGGTCATGGAGAATCGTTTTGCGAAGTTCCACCTGATAATCAGAATCTATGTGCATCAGATTGCAGCCGCCGCATTTCTGATAGTAAGGGCAGACAGCGTCAATTCTGTGAGGAGATTTTTCAAGAATGTTAACGATTTTTGCAACGTCGTAATCTTTTTTGGTTTCTGTGATTTCGACTTCGAGTTTTTCACCGGGAACAGCATACGGAACGAATACATTTTTTCCGTCGATTTTTGCTAAACAATTCCCCCCAAAAACCATTTTATCTGTTATAATAG
>JAGHSB010000186.1 GCA_018066075.1 Candidatus Treponema scatequi | reverse complement strand
ATTTTCAGATTTAGTACCTACATCTACTTTATTTTCATTGTCATAAATAACATAGTCATTTGCATTGTCATCACTTTTAAGATTTCCATCTGTAGCGTAATTACCCTGGTTTGCTTTGCTACTGTCCACTACTATTACAGATGAATTAACTCCTGAATATGCATAGTTCCATATATAATTTCCTTTTGCATCCCTGGCATTTGGATCTCCCCCACGTGCAGCATATTCCCATTCTGCTTCAGTTGGTAAACGGTAACCTTTTTTAATCCATTTGCGTGTTGTTGTGTCAAATGACTTACCAGCTATAACTACACTTTTTCTATTACTTGCATCAACAGCAGAATAAACTTGACCTTGATCATTATAATAAACACATTCACTTTCTGATATTGTCTTTTTTGTAAGCTCGTTACAAAATGCACATGCCCCGTACCATGAAATACTTCCTTTTGGTTTAGTTGAAGGCGTATCAGTTTCTTCCATTACTTTCGCATAAAGCTGTTCTGTTACTTCATACTGGCTCATCACAAACGAATCAAGTTTTACTTTACGGTCTTTAATAAATACACCTTTCCACTTTCTATTTTCATTTTTTGCAATAAAACCATTCCAACTTGAGTCATCTGGTATCGCAATTGTAGCAACTGTACCTGTCGGTACTACAACTACTTCGCTTGTATTTGCAATTGAATTTGTAGAAATCAAAATGTTACCATCTGTATCCATCCAACTTTCTTTTACAACTACGCCCTGTGTCTGTCCATTTGTTGGTGTTCCAACAAGACCACCTCTTACCGATGAACTTGCGCCATCCCCAGCATAGCTACAGCCCGCAAATACACAAACTGCCATCACGCACAATGCGCCAGCAATTTCATTTAACAATTTTTTCATAATATTTCCCCGAAATAAAAAATCTCTCTCGTAAAATGCCAAAGGCAAAATTATTGTTTCTGAATATAATATAACGAGGGGCGTTTGAATGTCAATTTTAAAAATTAAAAAGTTGGATATATTTTTTTAAACATGTGTGTTGTATGGGTAGAGATTATTTCAAATGGAGAATAAATCTAACACGCATTCGGAATACCGCAACCCTTCAAAAAAATCAGTGTCAATCTGTGTTCAATCCGTGCAATCTGCGTCCCCATCTTTCTCCACCCACAAACAACCCTCCTCCCATGCGCCAGCCTAATTCCTAATTCCTAATTCCTAATTCCGCATTCCCACTACCCCCAACTCCAAAAATCCCGTATAATAACCCACATGAACTTACTTTCCATCTCAAACTTATCAAAAATCGGACGCGAAGAACCGCTCTTTACCGAAGTCTCATTTGGCCTTAACGAAGGTGAAAAAGCCGCGCTCATCGGAAAAAACGGAACAGGTAAATCGACGCTGCTCAATACAATCGCAGGCATTTTGCAGCCGGACGACGGACAGGTTGTTTTGAATAAGTCAGGTGGAACTTCATTCTTGCCGCAAAACCCTGTGTTTGCCGCTGATGATACTATCCGCGATCACATTTTCAAATCGCATTCTCCGAAACTCGAAATCATAAAAGAATATCAGGAACTCTGTTTAAATCTCGGTGAAGCAAATTCCACAAAACAAAAACGATACGAAGAAATCATGGACCTGATGGAAAAACAGGACTTGTGGAATTACGAAGCACAGATCTCTTCAATTCTTTCAACACTCGGAATCACAGACATGTCGCGCAAGATGGGAAGCCTCTCCGGCGGGATGATTAAAAAAGTTGCGCTCGCTCAGGTTTTGGTTGAAGATACAAAATTACTTTTGCTCGACGAACCGACAAACCATCTCGATATCACGACAATCAGCTGGCTTCAGGACTATCTCAAAAACACAGACCGCGCAGTCCTAATGGTAACACACGACCGCTACTTTTTAGACAACGTCTGCTCAAACATTTACGAACTCGATCATCACAAAATAAAACTCTATCAGGGAAACTATTCAACATACCTCGAAAAAAAAGCAACAGAAAATGAAATCGCACAGAACACAGACCGCAGAATCGAAGCTGTTCTCAGATTTGAACGCGACTGGCTTTTACGAGGTCCATGTGCACGCGGAACAAAAGCAAAAGCAAGAATCCAGCATGACATGGAACTTATTAACCGCGAAAAATTTACAGAAGACAAAGGTTTCACTTTCGAAGTTAAAGGCAGACGGCTTGGTGGAAAAGTTTTAGAACTTCATTCCATTTCAAAAAACTTTCCAAAAGGATATGCCGGCGCCGATGCAGGAACAACAACTCCAGTTATAAAAAACTTTTCCTACAACTTTACAGCCGGACAAAAAATCGGAATCTTCGGCAACAACGGAACAGGAAAATCCACTCTCTTAAACATCATCACAGAAAACCTCGCACCTGACACAGGAAACATCGTCAAGGGCGTCAACACACATTTTGCATATTACCAGCAGAATCCTGTTTTCAAAGATACATCACTCACTGTCCTCGAATACATTCAGGAAGTGTGCGAAAACATCACGATGAACAACGGAAAAACTTACAGTGCCGCACGCTTTCTTGAAGAGTTCGGCTTTGAGGGAAAGATTCAGTATTCACCGGTTTCAACTTTGTCAGGCGGTGAAAGAAAAAGATTGTTCTTAGTTCGTCTTTTGATTTCAAATCCGAACTTCTTGATTTTAGACGAACCGACAAACGACTTTGATATTTTTACGATGAACATTCTCGAGCAGTTTCTCGAACAGTTTGAAGGATGTCTTTTGGTCGTAAGCCACGACAGATATTTTATGGACAAAGTCTGTGACACGCTTTTTGTTCTCGAAGATGACGGAAGCGTTTCAGGCTTTGTCGGAAAATGTTCTGAATACATCGACTATCTTGCAGAGAAAAAACGTGAAGAAGAATTAAAACGCTCCGAAGAAAAAGCAGCTCAAAGAGAAAAAGAAAAACAGATTGAAAAAAATAATGCCGCATCCACTTCTGACGCCGGCACCACTTCACAATCCGGAAGCTCTTCAACTCCAGCGCCAAAACAAAAGAAACTCTCTTTCAAAGAACAGCGCGAATTTGAACAGCTCGAAATCGACATCGAAACTCTTGAAACAAGAAAGACCGAACTTGAAAATCTCATGTCCGGTCCTGACTACGAAAAACTCGCAGAATATTCTAAAGAATACGAAGAAGTTTCAAAATCCCTCGAAACTAAATACGCCCGCTGGGAAGAACTTGCATAAAAAAAAGACGCAGATTAAAACCGCGCCTTTTTTCTAAATCAATCCCACTAATATTTTCACTGCAACAAGTATCGCGATGAAAATTAAATTCATAATCGTGAAAACTTTTATAAACTTTCCGCCTTCACTGCTTTCTGATGCACAGTAAAGTTTGTACGAAATCAAACTCGCAAGAGAAGCAACAAGTGTTCCGAGGCCTCCAAGATCAACTCCTAAAAGAAGTTCTTTCGCATCACTCACAAATGGATAAAGCAAAAGAGTCGCAGGCACATTACTGATCACCTGGCTTGCGCAAATTCCACATAAAAACTCACGACCGCTTACAATTTTTGCAAGCGCATTTTTTACGACTTCAATATTCTGAACGTTTCCAGAAAAAATAAAAAAGCAGACAAATGTCAAAAGCAAAATGTAATCAACCTTTGTCAAAATCTTCCACTGCAAAAGTCCGACAACAACTGCAACAATTATCGCAAGCATCATCGCAGTAATAACTTTCAAAACAGTAAGAATGCACAAAACAAAAAGTGCAAGATAAACAACAGTTCTGAAAATCTGAACAGGCTTTCCTTTTGTCGACGACTTTGCATTTACAGAATCTTTGCTTTCAAAAAATGCAGTTTTCGCTTCTTGAGTTTCAAAAAGTTTGCTTGATGGAATTTTCATCACCGCAATCACAAGACAAACCGCACTCACAATTGTGTACGGCAATAAAATCAAACAAAACTTCGCAGCACTCAATCCCATCTGAGAATACAAAAATAAATTCTGCGGATTTCCCATCGGTGTCAGCATTGATCCGAGGTTTGCTGCAATCGTCTGAAGAACGACAACATAAACGATATATTTCTGCTGCCCGCACTTTGTCATCAACAGAATCGTAAACGGAACGAATGTCAAAAGTGCAACGTCATTTGTAATGAGCATTGAAAAAACAAAACACATGAAAATCAAAACTAAAGACAAAGCTCTTACACTCGAAGTCAGTCTGCACAAAAATTTTGCACACGCATCAAAGACACCGCAAAAACGAAGTCCTGCAACTACTGCCATAAAAGCAAAAAGTAAAAACAAAACCTTAGTATCAATGTAGCCCAGATATGCAGCATTCGGTTTTACAAAAAAAGAACTCAAAAGAGCAAGCGCAAAAGAAATCACAAAAACGATTTCTTTTTTAATAAACGCAATAACCTTATTCATAATCATTTTCCAGCTTCAGAAAAAGAATTCAAATTATGAAAGACAGAATAATCCTTTATCAATTAATACACAATAT
Organism: Candidatus Treponema scatequi; assembly: GCA_018066075.1. Classification (GTDB taxonomy): domain Bacteria; phylum Spirochaetota; class Spirochaetia; order Treponematales; family Treponemataceae; genus Treponema_D; species Treponema_D scatequi. The sequence continues at coordinate 15,772 of JAGHSB010000186.1, read as the reverse complement.
GCTATAATGCGCCCATGATTACAGAACTTTCACTTATCATAAAACCTGAAGAAGAACACAATATTCCGCTTCTCACAAAGAAAACGGCAGAAGAACTTTTTCACAAGAACATCAAGGCAAAGACAGAAGACATCAAATTTATCGTCCTCAAAAAATCAATCGATGCACGACATAAACAGATAAAGCTCGTTCTTCGCCTCAAAGTCTTTATCGGAGAAGAGCCGTCAGAAGTAAAAAACAGCACTTCTCTCCCTGTATGGAAAAAGGCAGATGGAACTAAATCTGTAATCGTAATCGGCTCTGGTCCTGCAGGTCTTTTCGGTTCCCTCAAACTCCTCGAAGCCGGAATCAAACCAGTCATCATCGAACGCGGAAAAGACACATCTTCGCGCAAAGTCGACATCGCTTCAATTTCCACTAAAAACATCGTAGATGAAAACTCAAACTATTGCTTCGGCGAAGGCGGCGCCGGAACTTTCTCAGACGGAAAGCTTTACACTCGAAGCAACAAGCGAGGTGACATAAGCCTCATCTTAAAAATATTCCACGAGTTTGGCGCAGACGAAAAAATCCTCACAGACGCGCATCCTCACATCGGAACAGATAAACTCTCACAGATCATCAACGCAATGCGTTCAAAAATCACAGAGCTCGGCGGCGAGTTTTACTTTAATACAAGATGTTCTGATTTTATTCTCGAAAACAAAAATGGAAACAAGATTATAACAGGTGTTAAAACAGTAGACGTTGCAACAGGCGAAGAAAAAATTTTCACAGGAGATGCAGTTCTCCTGGCCACTGGACACTCAGCAACTGACATCTATAACCTGCTTGCAAAAAATTGTCCTGAAGCACTCGAAGAAAAAACATTCGCAGCCGGAGTCCGTGTAGAACACCCGCGCGAATTGATTGACGCAATTCAGTATCACGGCCAGAACATAACTGCAAATCTCCCTGCAGCAGAATATCGTCTTACCACTCAGGTTGATAATCGTGGCGTCTATTCTTTCTGTATGTGTCCTGGCGGCTTTGTAGTTCCATCTTCATCAGGTCCTGACGAAATCGTCGTAAACGGAATGAGCGCTGCAAAACGAAATTCAAAATGGTCTAACGCAGCAATAGTAGTAGAAATTAAACCGGAAGACATTCCGGCAGAATACAAAGAAAAAGCAAAAGCCGACGGATGCAAAGACCTCGCAGGGCTCTATTTCAGAACTGCAATCGAACGCCTCACAAAAGAAAAAGGAAAAGGACAGGCAGCACCTTCACAGCGCCTCCTCGACTTTATCGAACACAAAGATACGACATCACTTCCAGAATCAAGCTACACTCCGGGACTCGTAATCTCACGACTCGACCAGTGGCTCCCGAAACACATCACTGAGCGCCTCATTCAGGGATTTAAAAATTTTGATAAATCTAAAAAAGGATTTGTTACAAATGATGCAATCTTAATCGCAAGTGAAACAAGAACTTCAACTCCGGTCAGAATCGTTCGCGAGAAAGAAAGTTTTGAATGCATTGCAATCAAGAGGCTTTATCCTGCAGGAGAAGGTTCAGGATATGCCGGTGGAATCGTTTCGAGTGCGATGGACGGTGAAAACGCTGCAAGTCAGATTGTAAAGATTTTATAGCTCTTCTCTTCTTTCGAAAAGAAATCTTTTGTTCTCATCAAAGAATGTAAATGAGTTAACAGGTTTTCCGAAGAGATAACCCTGGTACTTGTCTGCTTTGAGCGGAGCAAGAATTTCAACATCACTTTCTGATTCAACACCTTCGAGACAAACATTCATTCCCAAATCGTGTGCCATGTTGATGATGTATTCAATTACCTTGCGTTCTGATTCTCCGCCTCTATCCATTACAGCTTTGTGAACGAATGAATAATCAAGCTTCAAAGTATTTGCATGAAGGTTCTGAATATATCTGAAGTTAGAATATCCAGTTCCAAAGTCATCGATATCTACACGGATCTTCATCTTATGAAACTCATCCAAAATTTTCTGAAGTTCCACATGATCAATATAACCGCTTTCTGTAATTTCAAGAATGATGTTCTCCGGTGAAACTCCAGATTTTTCAAGAGCCATCTGAACGTCAAGAAGAATATCTGATCTTTCAAACTGCATGTATGAAAGGTTTACGCTCATATGAAATTTGCTGTCGTACTGATTCCATGTTTTGCACTGATTGAATGTCTTTATTAAAATCCATCTTCCGACAGGAGCAATCAAACCGCTTTCTTCGAGAATAGGAACAATCTGATCAGCACCGAGAAGACCAAGTTCCGGGCAAGACCATCTGAGCAAAGCTTCTGCACCGATTACATGAACGCCTTCGAGTTTATCTTCTGTACTTGAAACTTTTGAAGCATCAACAACAGGCTGATAATACATTTCAAAACCTTTAAAATCGTTCTTAACTGAATCACGGAGCTTTTCACGAAGATAAAGCTTATTGATGTGTTTTGCATATTCATTTGAATTAAAAAGATAAATATTGTTCTTTCCAGATTTCTTTCCCATAAGGAGAGAGAAGTCTGCTTTTTTGAGAAGGTCTTTTAATTCACTTGAGTCTTTAATAAAAGAGACTACGCCAGATGAAATTGTAAATACTGCTGCGTAATCAAGATTGTATTCGATTTCAGAAACCTTTCTCTTCAATGCAGAGAAAAGTTCTTCAGCATCTTTTGCATTCTTTCCGGAAACGTTCATCAATGCAATTTTGTTTCCGCTGATACGATAAACCGATGTATATTCATCACGAACAGAAAGACAAGCTTTTGCAACGAGATTGAAAATCTTGTCACCTACATCAAGACCGAAGTTTTCATTGATTCTTTCAAGTCCTTCGATTCTGACTGCGAGAATAAATCCAGAAAGAGATCCGTTTTCTTTTACAAGGTCGTTGTAATCAGAAACCATCTGCATCTCAAGCGGAAGTCCTGTAATGTCATCTTTGTGAGTTGTCTTTAATGCTACGACTCCGGCCAAGATTCTTTCATCTCCAGATTTCAAAAGCTTACCGCGGATTACAACTGGAATATAATTTGTTTTTTCATTCTGAAAGCGGTATTCTGCAATAAAGTCTGAGCCACCACCGGCTTTAATTCTTTCAAATCCCTTGTGCAAAAGTTCACGGTCATCCGGATGACAGATATTTTCAAAAACTTCAAAAGCATTTGAAAATTCACCGTCTGGAAGCTGTAAAACTTTTACGATTTCGCCGCTGATTGAGATATGATTATGTTCAAGATTTAAAACGAAAACGAAATCCTCAGCACCTGCTGTTTTTACAAATGCCTTAAAGTTAGAATAATCAGGATTTCTGCTCTCAATGGTATTAGTACTCATGCCTATTTATCTAAATATATCATACAAATATGTTGTTATCAACAAAAACACTATATTAATGTATGATTCATGTTAAATTTCAGTCTCTCTGCCGTGATTTCCGACTATTTTACCATACTTTTCCAGTTATTCAAGAACCGTTCCATCAGAAAATACATAAATTACACGAATTCCGTTCAATTTCTCCATTTGCTCCAATTTAGAGACCAAATCTTTTCCGCCTGCAAAAACCGCCGTAGTAAGCACATCGCAGACAGTACTTTTTTCATAAATTACTGTCACGGCATCAAATCCTGGTTCTGCAGGTCTTCCAGTTTTACTGTCCAGAATGTGATGATATCTCACCCCGTCTTCAATAAAAAATCTTTCGTAATTTCCGCTTGTTACGATGCTTGTGGAATTTACTTCTACGATTTTCACAGGGTCAGCCGTTGAATCTCCCGGATGCTTTATTCCAACGCGCCAGTTTTCTTCGCCAGCAGTTTCCGATTTTTTACCAAAGACATAAATATTTCCGCCAAGATCAATTACAGCGCGCTTAACATTTTTCTCTCTCAAAATCTCGACAATTTTATCTGTCGCATATCCCTTTACGATTCCACCGAGATCAATCTGAGTTTTTTCTTCAGTCAAATAAACAAAATATTTTTCGCCGTCTTTCTCAAGAACAATATTTTTCGGATCACAAAATTTCAAAACGCTTTCAATTTCTTCTTCTGTCGGAACTCTCTGTTTATCAGTTCCAATTGCCCAGAGTTTTATCAAAGAACCTAAAGCCGGATTAAATGAATTGTCTGTAAGTTCTGCCATCTCTTTTGAAAACTTAATCAATTCAAAAACTTCTTCTGATACTTCAGTTTTGTTTTTGCCGGCGTTCTGGTTGATGATTGCTATTTCAGAGTTTGAAATGTTTACGGAAAATTTGTATTCGATGGAATTTAACAATGCGAAAATTTCTGAGTAAAGTTTTTTGTTTCCGTCTTCAAAAAGATTTACAGTGCAGACTGTTCCAAATGCAAATTCTGTCTGAGGAGCAACTGTTTTCTGATTTGAACATGAACTGAAACAACAAAAAGTGCAAATGAATAAAATAAAATAAAACATAGAAAGAAAACTAATCTTATGGATTTTTTTCTCTCTAATTCTTTCCTCATTCCTATTATTCATCTCTACCATAAATCTTCTTAACCTCATCTGTATATTCACCGTCATCGCCATAAACTACAAGAGACTTTTCAACTTTCACTCCAGGCTTTGCACATTTTACAAACTGCATCAAAACCATCGTACCTTCTTTATCTTTTCTTGGAATGACAAACCTCATCTCTTTCAATTCAAGATTTACTTTTGAACACGAAACAATTATTTCTGCAATTCTTTCCGGTTTATGAATCAGATAAAACTTTCCGTTTGGTTTCAAAACATAAGATGCAGCTTTTATAAAGTCATCAAGTTCAGCAAGAATCTCGTGGCGCGCAATCGAAAGACATTCATTTTCATTTGTAACTGCGCCCTGATTTTTCATATAAGGCGGATTACTTACGACAACATCTGCGCTCTGGGCTTCAAAGTTTTTACTGACATCTTTCACATTCAAATTGAATGCCTTAACTTTCTCTTCAAGCTTATTTAACCTGATGTTTTCTTCTGCCAGTTCAAAAACCTCTTTCTGAACCTCAACTGCATTTACATTCACATCGTTCTTTGCAGCAATCGATAACGCAATAATTCCATTACCGCAGCCTAAATCAAAAACAAGATTTCCCTTCTTAACCCTTGCAAAATCAGAAAGCAAAACGGCATCAATTCCAAACATAAACTGCTTTCTATTCTGAATAAGCTTGAGTCCCTTTATGTGAAGATCTTCAGTCTGTATGTCTGCGGCAGAATTAAATTCCATAAAAAAATAATAAAGAAATATCTCATCTATTGCAATTATCTTGCTTTCTGCCATTTTGCAAAACCTTACACAGAAAAAGACCTTCCTAAAGCACCAAAAGCCGAGCGTAGGTTCCATTGACATTAATTTTACGGAATTCTTTGCCCTTGACCTCGGTTCAATCCAGTTATAAAGCTGTTACTCTCGACAAAACGGCATTTTGTCTGTAACATACTAAATATGAATAAAATGCCGTTATTCGAGAGAATCCTTTCCGCAATCGGAAAGTCAAAATATACAAAAGAAAACATCAAGGCAGCCGAAGATTCCATCAAAACACTCAAATACCAGATGGACCTCTTAAACCAGAAAGCCTTCAATCTCGCAGAAAACTACCCAGAACAGAAAAAGAAAATCGCCGATTGCTTTTCTCAGGTAAATTCCATTGAGCCAAGTACTTCTGTACGCGCCGGAAAATTTGAACAGGCAATCTCTGTAGCAATTACAAAAGTAAGCACATCCTGCGACAAGATTTTTACAAGCAAAGACCAGAAACACCTCGACGAAGAAATCAAAGCCCTCGCAAAGGCAATCCGCGAAAGAATCAACGCAGACAAGCCAGTTCTCGAATAATAACTCCAGCCATAATCATACCCATCACCGGCGGAACAAACGCAATGCTCGCTGGTGCCGGTTTTCCGGCCTTTAATTCGACTTCTTCATTTTCATCGTAAACAGGCTGTACAGGCTTTTCCTTTGAATATACGACTTTCAGTTCTGTGATGTTTCTCTTTTTGAGTTCCTGACGGATGACACGGCAGAGAGGACAGACTGAAGTTTTAGAAATGTCTGCAACTTCAAACTGGGTCGGATCAAGTTTATTGCCAGCTCCCATTGCAGAAATGATTTTCACGTTATTTTTTTTACAGGTTTCAATCAAAAAAAGTTTTGAACTTACGCTGTCTATGCAGTCAGCAACATAATCAAACTTTGAAAAATCAAACTCGTTTGCAGTCTCTTCTGAGAAAAAAGTCTGATGAATATTTATTTTAAGTTCAGGATTGATATCAAGCATCCTTTGTTTTGCAACTTCTACTTTACTTTTTCCAACAGTTGAACAGAGGGCATAAAGCTGGCGGTTAATGTTTGACTCTGAAACTTCATCATTATCAACAATCGTAACTTCACCGACCCCGCTTCTTGCAAGAGATTCACAGACAAAACTTCCGACGCCACCGATTCCAAAAACGGCAGCATGACTTTTCGAAAGTTCTTTCATCCCTTCACTTCCAAGCATTGCACGAGTTCTGATAAATTTCTTTTCTGATTCACAAATCATAAATCCATTTTACATTGAATAAAGAGAATATTCCATATAAAATAAAAACATGTCTAACGAATTTAAAATTTGTCCGATGTGTCAGAGCAAAAACATAACTTATCAGAACAACAAAAAATGGTTCTGCCCTGACTGCGGTTTTGATTTATACAATAATGTGGCAGCCTCTGTCGGACTCATCATCGTCGACACAGACGGAACAATAATCTTCGAACGCCGCGCAAAAGAACCGAAAAAAGGATCTCTTACTGTTCCCGGAGGATTCATCGACCAGGATGAAAGCGCAGAACAGGCAGCATTCCGCGAATGTCTCGAAGAAACCGGAATCAAACCAGACTCAATCAAATACATCGCAAGCTTTCCAAACACATACCCTTACAAGAACATCACTTACAAAACTTGCGACATGTTCTTTACCGCAGACTTTTCAAAGACAGACATCAAAACAAAAATAGTCGATCTTATGAAAGGCCAGGAATCAGAAGTTGTAAATTTTGAAAGCGTAAAAATAGAAAATAGAAAACAGATTGAAGAACTCGACATTGCCTTTGACTCAGCGCGTAATGCACTTCTCTTCTGGTTTGACAACATCAAAAAATAACGGAGCATCATTATGACAAAAATTGAAGGATATATCAGAATCGGATTTGCGACAGTTTCATTTGTTTACCTGGTTGTTCAGATCTGCATGATTTCTCTCTGGAGAAAAAAGCTTGCAGCAAAAATCGGAGAACTCATTTACAAAACAGAAACTCCAAAGATTTCAAAAGCAATAACAGTTCTCGTAACATGTTTCGTTTTGATTGTTTTTTCACTTCTCACTCGTGCGACAACATTCATCTGCTGTCTCATGTGCGTAGTTTCATGTCTTGCATGCTATATCAATGTTCGTGAAATTGTTTTTGCAAAATTAAATGGAATTTACACAAATGGACTTCTCGGTTCTGCAAAGTTCATTCCGTTTGAGAAAATCGAAACTTATCCAGACACTTCTTTCAAAGAACCTGAAAAACAGAATACAGTTTCACTTGCAATTCAACTCAAATCAGAAAAACCAAATCAGAAACCAGGTGTCTTTTTCATGGATTTTGCATCAGTTTCTGAATATTCAAAAGTTGTTAATACAATTAAACAACTGAAGCAACAGAAATAACTATTTCGATTTCCTTTCCGAGGACATCTTCTTTAATCAGCTTGGCATTCAATTTTGTAACTACAGATTTGATCTTAAGTGCAGACTTGCATGCCATTGTTGTTGCATCATTTTCATCATCAGCTTTGAAAGTAAATATTTCAGTTCCGCTATTGCGTGACTTTTCTTTTCCGCCGAGAGTTTCTACAGTCTTAGTTATCAAATCATAATATCTGTTGAACAAAACAAGGCTTGCTTCTTCTGATTCAAATTCTTTTGTAATCTCATCGTAATGCTTGATTGAACACACGAGAACAGAAGTCTTTTTATTTGCTGCAGGAAATTTCTGCTGAGTTTCATTATTTGAAATCGAACCAGGCTGAGCCTCATTCAGTTTGTTTTCTACAGAGTTTTCAATCTCTTCTACATTAGAAACGGCTCCTGCATATTCCATAAACTTTTCAAAAGCCTTTCCGTACTTAACTTCGAGAACCTCGTAAACAAGCATAAACAAACATGCGCAAAGACATACAATTGTTCCGATATAAACGCCGCTGCAATAGAAAACAACAAACGGAATCAAAATTGAAATGTAAATAAAACCAAGACAGATGCAGACTTTCTGTTCAAGCGGCTTTACAAGTCTGCAGAGAACATCACATCCAATACAGAATGCAATCGCAATCAAAAGGCCAACCCACCACCAGATAGTCTTTACAAAATTGTTAAAACAGAAAAGAACTGTTGCAAGATTATAAACTGTATCATCCGGAGCAAATACACAAGTTGATCCGCTGATTTTTTCTTTTACATTATCTCTTTCTTCTGAATATTCATTAAAACATTTTTCAAGCTTAGAAAATCTTTCTTCAATGTTTCCATATCCAGATTTTCTTTCATCTGCATTTTCACTCAAAAGTTCTTTTGCAGAACCTTCAAGATACATCAAAACAGAATCAACAAAATGCTGCTTTGCTTCAACATATTCGTCAAATGCTTTCTGTCTGTCTTTGTTTTCACCATCAAGAGTATCAAAAAGAATTTCTTTTCTTCTTACAAAATCAACAGAAGCCGCATACGGAGAATTATATTCAGGAGTATATTCAAAATATCCGTCATCTTCAAATTCTGAAATTGATTTTACGAGAGTATTTTCTTTAATTCTAATTTCATAAAAAACATCACAGTCAATCGAACTGCTTTCATCAATTTTGTCTTTTACAGATTCGATTACGGCAGCATCAACGCGATTTACATTTTTATAATCAAACATTGGCCCAGCCCCATCCGAAATCTCAGATGTCGTTACGACATTGTTTTTAACTTTAAGACAGTTTTCAAGATAAGCATCTGCGTCAAAAAATAAATTATCACTGCATTTTTTCGAAAGATCAAAATCAAAAATAATTTTATCAGCACCAAGTTCATTGAGCATCAAAACAGATTCTGCAATCTTTTCTCTCGCTCCGGCAAATTCACTTTCAGCAGAAGTGATTCCCTTTACAAGAAGCACATTTTCAACATTTGCATTTATCTTTCTGCTTGCAAGAAATATTTCGCAGATTTTTTTATCAAGATTTGTAAACAGAAATAACGAGGCTAAAACACAGCATGTGATAACCGCTTTGTAATTAAAATAAGATTTCATAAAAATTCCACATTCTCTAAAACTTTTCAAAATAGACTTCCTTTTTTATAAATTCCATTCTATCAAAAATTAAATTAAAACACTACTACACCAAAAATCCAAATCTCGCTATATTAAAGATATCTCATACAAAACGAGGCAAAAGATGAACATCTACAAAAACGCAGAAGAACTCATCGGACACACTCCTCTTCTCGAACTCACACATATCGAAAAAAAATTCAACCTTGAAGCAAAAATCATCGCAAAACTCGAAATGTTCAACCCGGCAGGAAGCGCAAAAGACCGCGTCGCACGCCACATGATTGACACGGCCGAAAAAAATGGAACTTTAAAACCAGGTTCCACAATCATAGAACCAACATCCGGCAACACCGGAATCGGACTTGCCCACGTTGCAGCAGCCCGCGGATACAAAGCAATCATCGTAATGCCTGACACAATGTCAAAAGAAAGAATCCTCACAATGAAAGCTTACGGTGCCGAAGTCGTTCTCTCAGACGGCTCAAAAGGAATGGCAGGCTGCATCGAAAAAGCAGAAGAAATCAAAGCCGCAAATCCAGGTTCAATAATCGCAGGCCAGTTCACAAACCCTGCAAATCCAGAAGCCCATCTTCTCACAACCGGACCTGAAATCTACGAAGACACAGACGGAAAAGTCGACTTCTTCGTAGCCGGAGTCGGAACAGGCGGAACAATCACAGGATGCGGCAAGTACCTCAAATCAAAAATCCCAGGCGTAAAAGTCATCGCAGTAGAACCAGCCTCTTCTGCCCTTCTTTCAGGCGAAAAAGCCGGTCCTCACGCCATCCAGGGAATCGGTGCAAACTTTATCCCTGAGATTCTCGATACAAAGATTTATGATGAAGTTTTGAAATGCCCTGACGAAGAGTCGCTCAAATGGGGCGGTCTGATCGGCAAGACAGAAGGTATTTTATGTGGAATTTCGAGCGGCGCAGCTCTCTGGGGTGCTATACAAATTGCTAGTCGTCCTGAGAACAAGGGCAAAAACATCGTAGTCCTCTTCCCTGATCACGGCGACCGCTACCTTTCAACAAAGATGTTTTCAGACTGATTTTTAAGTGGAATTTATAAAGCCGCTGTCTTCAAAACAGCGGCTTTTCTATTTTAGTCACCAATTTCTGCTTCAATCGACTCTAAAATCTTGAGCAGATCGAGTACGAGAATGAACTTTTCGTCTTTTTTTGCTACTTTTGAGATAAAGTCTCGTCTGTCAGGCAAAGTTCCAAAGTCGTAATTCTCTGAATTGACGATTTTGAGCTTTGTTACGACGTCTACCGAGTCCGCAATCATGCCTAAAACGAGCGGCTGATCTTCTTTCTGGTCAATTTCAAGTACAATGATGGAACATTTCTCAATAGGCTTGTCAGACTTAAATCCGAACATCTCACGAAAATCAACGACAGTTACTACAGAACCTCGGATGTTCATAACTCCTTTAAGATAAGGCAAAGCCTTAGGAACAGCTGTAATCGGTTCATAATTTAGAACCTCTCGTACAAAATGTACCGGGACGGCAAAAGAACCCTCACCAAGCGTGAAAGTAAAGAATGAATCATCAGCCATAAATTTCTCCTCCAAATTTGACGGATACAACATTCAATAGTAAAATATATGTACTATCGTTAATAGAAATCCGTGTATTTAAATACTCGGTTTTTTTTTCTATTAATTAAAGTCTTATGTGATGTTTTTTTGAATTTCTACCGATTATATATAAGTAGAAATATTTGCTTTTTTTTGGAGATGTTATGGCAAGAAAAAAATCGTCAGATTCGACTGTCATTCTCGAAGACTCAATTGGAATTGAACAGGCCGAATCAATTAAAAAAAAGTTTACTGACTCAATTAATTCTAACAAAACTACTCTCGTCGATTTGGCAAAAGTTACCGATATCGATACCTCAATTATACAGCTTTTTTTTTCAGCTAACAATGAAGCAACCGCTCAAAAAAAAGAATTTTTCGTAATCAACATTCCTGATGATATAAAAAACTTACTTTCGATTATGTCTTTATCTTTACCAGAAAAAGTTTCAGAAGAAAAAGTAGAGGAGCAGTAAAAAATGTTTGACCAGGTCGCAGGTGTATTTTTTGACGAAGCAAATGAACTGCTCGACAATCTTGAAGGATATCTTTTAACACTCGAAACAGAACCACAAAACCAGGAAGTTATCTCTGCCGTTTTCCGTGCAATGCATACGATCAAAGGATCATCTGCAATGTTCGGCTTTGATGAAGTTTCAAAGTTTACTCACAAAATGGAAAACGCATTTGACCTTGTTCGTAACGGAGTTGTCCCTGTTACACCAGAACTCATTGCATGTACTCTTCAGGCTCGTGACCAGATTCGTGCAATGCTCGGAGCAGAAATCACTCCAGAGATTCAGGCCGCTTCAGAACAGATTCTCGCACAGCTCAACGCCTGCACAGAACCATATCAGAAACAGGACGGAGCAAATTCCACTGCCCCTGCTGCAAATCCAAACGCACCATCTCCTGAACAGCTCACAACACAAATCGGACTCAAGACAGAACCACCAAAAGCAGAAACAGCACAGGCCGAAAAAACATGGCGCATTTCTTTCATCCCTTCTGAAACAATCATGCAGAACGGAACACGCCCAGAACTTTTAATCAAAGAACTCTGCGACATGGGAACAGCAACTGTCGTTACATTTACAGACAAAGTTCCGACGCTTTCAAAAATTGACGAAACAAAATGCTATCTCTCATGGGATGTAATTTTAACAACTACAAAATCAGAAAACGACATTCGCGATGTATTCATCTTTGTTGATGATGCATGTCAGATTAAAATCGAACAGATTAATTTTACTGGTCTTCACAAAAAGATCGGAGAAATTTTAATCTCAAGAAAAGTAATCACAGAAGAAGAACTCAACAAAGTAATCGAAGAACAGAGAAAAGTCGGCGACCTTCTTCTTTCAAAAAAAGTCGTTAACGAACAGCAGCTTCAGTCTGCACTTGCCGAACAGTCACACCTTAATAAAATGGTCAAAGAACCTGGAGCTCCATCAGCTGCAGCCACTTCTGCAATGACACCAGTTCAAAATCAGACAATCCGTGTTTCATCACAGAAACTCGATCAGCTTGTTGATCTCGTCGGTGAACTTGTAACATTCAACGCGCGCCTTTCATCAATGGCAGAAGAACTTAAAAACAGCAACCTTCAGACATTAACAGAGCTCGGTGAACATTTGATTTTCTCTCTGCGTGACACATCAATGGACATGCGAATGCTCCCAATCGGAACAATATTCTCACGCTTCAAGAGACTCGTTCATGACCTTTCTTCACAGCTCGGTAAAAACATCGATCTCGTAACAGAAGGTGCCGAAACAGAACTCGATAAAAACGTAATCGAAAAATTGAACGACCCTCTCGTTCACTTAATCAGAAACTCTTGCGACCACGGTGTCGAAACTCCGGAAAAACGCGCAGCACTCGGTAAATCAGAAAAAGGAACAGTTACTCTTTCTGCAAAACACGCAGGCGCATTCGTTCTCATCACAATTTCTGATGACGGTGGCGGACTCGACAAAGAAGCAATCTATAACAAAGCAGTAGAACGCGGTCTCATCAAAGCAAATGAAAATCTTACAGATCAGCAGATTTATGATATGATCTTCCAGCCTGGTTTCTCAACAAATAAAACAGTAACTGCAGTTTCAGGACGAGGCGTCGGAATGGATGTAGTTAAACGAGACATTGATTCTCTCGGCGGTTCAGTTTCTGTAGAGACAACACCAGGAAAAGGATCAAACTTCATTTTGAAAATTCCACTTACACTTGCAATCATCGAAGGTATGCTCGTACAGATCGGTGAAAACAAATATGTAATTCCTGTTTCAGGCGTTGAAGAATGTATCGAATATCAGCCATCAGAAGATTCTGATTTCCTCTGCTCTCACATCATTGCACGCGAAGAATATCTTCCTTGCATCAACATGAGAAAGTATTTTGAAGTTCCTGGAATTGCTCCGGCAGAACAGCAGGTTGTTGTAGTTAACGATCAGTCTTCAAAAATCGGTATCATAGTTGATCACATCGTCGGAAATCATCAGACAGTAATCAAGCCTATCGGAAAACTCTTCAAGAAAATCGAAGGACTTTCCGGTTCAACAATACTTGGCGACGGTTCAGTTGCCTTAATTCTTGATATATTTAAACTCTCTGACATCATCAGAAAAATGGATATGAACAGTAAATGAGTGAAGCTCTGATTAAACCTCAGACAATTGAAGCACCTCAATTACAGCTGACGACACTTTATCCTCAGTCGCAGCAGCTCTCTCCGCAGCAGTTTAAACGAATTTCAACATTCATGGAAAAGACAACCGGAATCAAACTCCCGGAATCAAAACGCTCGATGATTCAGGCTCGTCTTGCAAACCGTCTCAAGGTTTTAAATTTTGAAAATTATTCACAATACATCGATTTTGTTTTCTCATCTCAGGAACACGCAACAGAAGAAATCACAATGATGATTGATCTTCTTACGACAAACTTGACTCACTTCTTCCGCGAACAGACTCATTTCGATTTTATGCAACAGTCAGTCCTTCCGTCACTTGTTAAAGATGGAATTTCAAAACCCGAAATCTGGTCAGCCGGTTGTTCATCAGGAGAAGAACCATATACTCTTTCAATCGTAATGCGCGAATTTATGAAAAATAATCCAGGTCAATTCAGTGACTATTCAATTCTTGCAACAGATATTTCTACACGTATACTTTCAAAAGCAATCGATGCTCTTTATCCGATTGATACAGTAGAAAAACTTCCATACTCAATCAAAAAACAATATTTCTTAAAAAGCAAAGACCCGAACAAACCTTTTGCAAAACCAAAAGCAGAAGTCAGAAATAAAGTAAAATTTGAAAGACTTAATTTTATGGACTCTGCTTACAGAATTCAACCAAAAAAGAACATAATTTTCTGTAGAAATGTTCTCATCTATTTCGATAAACCAACACAGCTTGAAGTAATCGGAAAACTGATCGACTGTCTTGTTCCTGGAGGCTTTCTCTTTCTTGGACATTCAGAAACAATATTCGGTTCTAATTTCCCAGTTAAAACTGTTTCTACTACGGTCTTTCAAAAGACTAAGGAGTACTAATATATGCCAATAAAAGTTTTAATTATCGACGATTCTGCTTTAGTCAGAGAAACATTAAGTCAGATTCTCAACTCAGATTCAGACATCAAAGTTATTGCAACAGCATCTGATCCGATTTTTGGAGCAAAGAAAATTAAAGTGGAACGTCCTGACGTAATTATCCTCGACATCGAAATGGCACGAATGGACGGACTAACATTTCTTCGCAAAATGAATGAAACTGTTGATCCTATTCCTTGTGTTGTATGTTCCACAATGATTTCTGATGGTTCAGAAAACGCAATGAAAGCACTCGAATACGGAGCAGCAGAATTAATTCAGAAGCCTGCACTCGGAACAAGAAAGTTCTTTGAAGAATCCCGCGTAAGAATTTGCGACGCAGTTAAATCTGCTTTCAAATCAACAGGCAACATCAAAAAATTAATTCCATCACCTATTGCATCAAAAAAAGAAATTCAGCCTAAACTTACAGCTGATGTAATTCTCGATAAACCGACAACACTTCAGGCCCCACTCGAAACTACAGAAAAAGTTGTAGTAGTCGGAGCCTCAACTGGCGGTACAGAGGCTTTAAAAGATTTCTTAACAATGCTTCCAGACGACGCACCAGGTATCGTAATCGTACAGCACATGCCTGAACACTTTACACAGGCATTCGCTGCACGTCTCGACGGACTTTGTAAAATCCATGTCAAAGAAGCACAAAACGGTGACACAGTAACTCAAGGACAGGCGCTAATTGCTCCTGGAAATTATCATACATTATTAAAACGTTCTGGTTCACGTTATTTCGTTGAAGTAAAAGAAGGACCTTTGGTTTCACGTCATAGACCTTCAGTTGATGTTTTGTTCCGCTCAGCAGCACGCTATGCTGGTAAAAACGCAATTGGAATTATCATGACTGGAATGGGTGATGATGGTGCAAAGGGAATGCGTGAAATGCACGACACAGGTGCATTTACAATTGCACAAGACGAAGCATCATGTATCGTTTATGGAATGCCGGGCGAAGCCGTTAAAAACGGTGGCGTTGATAAAATAGTTCCATTGTCTAACATCGCTCAGACAATGATGAATGCCGCTTTGATAAGATAATAACTTGCAGGTAAGCAGAAAAACAGATTGCATAATTAAAGGAGGCATGATAAAAAAGTAAACGAACAAGCGGTATTGTGATACGCTGATTATGATTCAGCGGAACCCAGGCAATAGTTCGTCATATTTTGTAAGGACTCAGATCCTTGTAAAGGAGAATGA
>JAGHSB010000054.1 GCA_018066075.1 Candidatus Treponema scatequi | reverse complement strand
TATTTATTTTATTTGGAATTTTCACAGCCTTCTGTCAGTCTGATGAAAAGAATGAAGAGAAAACTTACAAAAAAATTGATATAAGCAACGTGCAAATTCCATCAAAAAAAGCACCAAAAGCTCCGGACCACGAAAGGGCGGAAAAAGCAGCGCTCAAAGATGAAGGCAAAAAATCTGTAGAAAACAGAAAAGATACAATCAAGTTTGGTATCGAATCAGAAATCGTTTCTTTGATCAAAGACTTGATTGATAACGATGACCCGAGATTTTCAAATGATCTTTACGAACTTTTTTACAAAACAAAGAGTGTTCAGGTTAGAGAAAAGATAATCGAATATTTTACAAAGCAGAAAGATCCTTGTATCGAAGATTATGCAGTTGAAGTTTTAATGGACCCTTATGATACAAAAGATTCTACTGTAGAACTTTTGTTCCGCTATGTAGCAGAGGTAAAGACAGTTCAGGCTTCTCCATGTGTATTAAAGCTTCTCGAATCAGAAGATGAAACATATTTTTCTGCAGCACTTGCAACAATCGGTGAAATCGGTGGAAGTGCAGAGGCAGAATATCTTATTGAATATCTTGACCGTGATGACCTTTCTTTGAGCCAGAGACAGAACCTCATGAAAGTTCTCGGAAAATTAAAGGCAGTAAGTACTTTTGACAAGCTTGCAGAAATTGCACAGGATGAAGAAGAAAATACTTTTGTTAGGGCATATGCTGCAGAATCAATTGGTGCAATGCAGAAACCTGAAGCTCTTCCGATTCTTGTAAAACTTTTTGAAAATGCAGATCCTAACTTTAGAGTTTATGTAATCAAAGGCATTTCTAATTTCAATGATAAAGACGCACAGGATGTAATCATTCAGGGAATCAAAGACGGTCACTGGAAGGTAAGACAGGAAGCTATTGAATCATGCGAAAAGATGAACATTTCAGAAGCAGTTCCATATCTCGTTTACCGTGCTAAAAATGATCCTGAAAAAGTAATCAAGAATAAATGCTACGAAGTTTTATCAAAGACTAAAAACTCAGAAGCAATTAAATTTCTCGTAGAAAGAATTACAGAAAAGAAAGTTGATGACTATGCACGCGGAAAGGCATGTGAAGTTCTTCTTGCAAATACTGACAGCGGAAGAAAAGAAATTGCCGATCTCGCACTCGAAATTGTAAAGGATGATACAAGAAAACCTTTGCGCTATCAGATTGGAAAACAGATTGCAAAATATCCTTCAGGACAGTTTGCCGAAGTCAGCCGTGAATACATGAACTCAAAAGATGCACAGACTTGTGCAATCGGAATTGATATGTATGCAACAGGAAGATACGGTTCTGCAGAAGCCAGAATCAGGGAACTTTCAGAAAACGAGAAGGCTGGTGCAAACCACAGAAAAGCAAGAAAAGTTTTGAAATTGGATGACTAAAATGACTTGTGACGAATTCTGGCAGAAATACAAAAAAGAAAATAATTTAAGCGAAACAATGAAATATAACGGAGAGTTTTCTTTTGGTTTTGATGAAAAATCAATTTCCGAAATGAATGCTCTTGTTCTTTCCGGCCTTAAAAAGATTATGGCAACTCCGCTTCAGACATACAGCATAGACAATATGCCTGTTCCACGAACTGGAAATCACTATGTAATTACCGGAGTAAAAGAAGAGCCTGTCTGCATAATTAAGGATGTAAATGTTTCCGTAATGGCTTTCAAAGACGTTACCTGGGAGCTTGCACAGAAAGACGGTGAATCAACTTCAATCGAAGAATGGAGAGAAAACTACATGGACTACATGCAGGATGAAGCTGATGTAGTCGGCTTTGAGTTTTCAGAAGATACTCCGGTAGTAATTGAAGAATTTGAAGTTATCTACAAAGCTTAAAAAACATACCAAAATTTTAAGCGTAAATAAACAACACTTAAGAGTAAATAATCAGCATTTAAGCGTAGAAATCATTTAATTTTCTATACACTGCATTAATCTTTTCTTTCTGTTCGTCAGAAAGTCTGTCTTCGGCTTCGTCGATTAATGTTTCGATTGTAGAAAGGCTTTCTGAAAGGGCAGTTGAGAATCCTCTTGAAATCTTAAACCAATAATTCTGATTGCCGTCTGTAAATGCACAGATAAAGCCCATTTCCTTGCTCTTTGTCTTTGCAACGGCAACGTTTAAAATAAATTCCATTGCAGAAACAAGTTTATCAAGACCGCCGTCTTCTGAAATGTTGATGTTGAGTTTGCGGTTAAACTTCTTTTCATCGACAGGAATGAGGTTTAGGACAGATGCGATTTTGAAAATCAGTTCGAGCTTTTCACCGTCGAGAAGTTCAAATCCATTT
Source organism: Candidatus Treponema scatequi (assembly GCA_018066075.1). Classification (GTDB taxonomy): domain Bacteria; phylum Spirochaetota; class Spirochaetia; order Treponematales; family Treponemataceae; genus Treponema_D; species Treponema_D scatequi. Next base: position 3,427 of record JAGHSB010000054.1, on the reverse strand, counting down.
TTGAGAAGGACTTTTCCTTTGTACTGAGAAAGTTTTATATGAAGTTCATTGTCGTTTGCAAAGTCTGTTTCTTTTGCGCAGACAAGAAGTTCTGAAAGCGGAAGATTGACAATCTGTTTTCCTTTGACTTTTTTGACATCGAAAGTAAAGTTTGAAATCGTAAGAGTTGATTTCTTGTCATCCTTTTTCTTGTCTTTTTTATCTTTCTTTTTTCCTTTCTTGTCGTATTCATCTTTGAAAGAACCTGTTGCTTCGTATTCAAAGCCAGAAACGAGAGAACGGTTTGACTTATTCTTTTTGAGGCTGTTGAGGTCGTGTTCAAGCTGAGGATCGATTTTGGCAAGCTGGGACTTTGTAAGAGGCGAGACACTCATCGCAAACATTCGGCTTGTTCTGACAATTTCTCCTGCTACGATGTACATCGGGTCAGTCTTGAACATATTGCTTCCAGGATGAATTGAAATATGGTCTGCTGTAAGAGTTCTGAAGTTGTCTCTTCCTTCTCTGACACAAACAAACTGAATCATACCGCACGCAACACAGCAGAGGTAATTTTCCATTGAACCGCCGCCGCAGATTGGAATCTCCTGAGCTGAAACGATATCTGAAAGCTGCAAATCGATGTTTTCGATTTCGGCCATTACTTTTTCATCAAGATAATTCTTTTTGCAGAACTGTTCTTTGTTTTTCTGAGCCTGGTAAATCTTGAAAAGCTTTACATATGAAACAAAGTCACCCTGAATGTCGCGGAATGCATGGTGTGCACGGCGTGCATCCATTTCTTCTCCCTGTGGCAATACGAAAGGAGAGTGAGTACTGAGATATGATGCTGCAATTAAAACTTCTTCAAGGACATCCGGATAATGCAAAATTGATTCTACGATAATTCGTGAAACTCTAGGCGGCAGCGGGAATAATACCATGAGGTTTCCGATGCTTGAAAGAGTGTTGTCGTCGTTGAGGGCTTTGAGCATTTTAAGAGTTTCTACGGCTCCTCTGATTCCTTCTTTTGGAGGCTGTGAAATAAAGTCAAATGCTTCAAAGTCGGTGATTCCGAGTTCTGCCATTCGGAGGACTACTTCGCTGAGGTCAGTTCTAAAGATTTCTTCTGTCGTATAGCTTTCGCGTGTGTCGTAATCTTTTCTTGGATAAAGTCTGTAGCATGTTCCCGGCTGTGTACGGCCTGCGCGTCCTCGTCTCTGGTTGCATGATGCTTTTGAGATTGAAGTTTCGATGAGGCTTGAAGTGTAAGTTCGCGGGCTGTAGAAATTGAGCTTTGCAAGACCAGAGTCGATTACAGAAGTGATTCCGTCGATTGTGACGGATGTTTCTGCAATGTTTGTCGAAAGAATTACTTTTTTTCTTCCAAACGGTGCCTTGTCAAAAACTTTTTCCTGTTCTTCTTTCGGAAGTCTTCCGTAAAGTGGAATCATCTGAATCTTTCGCGAAAAGTGGGAATAGTACAATTTATTTATGCAGTCTTTGATTGCTTTTTCACCAGGCAAAAATACGAGAATATCTCCGTCTGTGTGGTTGTATAAAATGCGTTCGATTGTTGTTGAAACTTTCTGTAAGAGTGCTTCTTCTGCAGTTACTGTAAGTGTACTTGCAGGAATTGTCGGAGGATCATAAATTACAGAAACTGGATATGTAACAGTATCGATTGTAACGATCGGACATCCGTCAAAGTAATTTGAAAACTTTTCTGCGTTCATCGTCGCACTTGAAACTATTACTTTTAAGTCAGGTCTTTCTTTTAATACACGTTTAATGAGTCCGAGTACAAAGTCAATGTTCAAACTTCTTTCGTGTGCTTCGTCGACCATGATTACTGAATACTTGTTCATCATCGGATCGAGTTTCATTTCCTGCAAAAGAATTCCGTCTGTCATGATTTTGATTTTTGTAGACAAGTCTGTCTTGTCTTCGAATCTCATTTTATAACCGACAAGTCCAGGATAAGAAGTTCCAAGCTGCTTTGCGATAAATTCTGAAACAGAGAGGGCTGCAATACGGCGAGGCTGTGTTACTGCGATAATTCCATTGTCTGAATATCCTGCTTCGTGAAGAATTACAGGAATCTGAGTTGTCTTTCCAGAACCAGTCGGACTCTGAACGACGATAACCTGATTTGTCTTTAATGTTTCTAAAATCCTGTCTTTCTGTTCATAGACAGGAAGTGATTTGTAATCTATTGCCATGTTGTTGTTTCCTTAAGTTCGCGTAAAAGGTTTTCTCTTTTGATGAGATAACCTTTCCATGCCGTGTGGTTTGTTTCTTCAAGCTCTTTGTAAAAATTTTCATCGAGTTTTCTGATGACATAGTTTCTCGAATCATCGATGTAAGTTGTTATATAGTTTACGTGAGTATTTGTAATGTAAATTGAATCTTTCTGTTTTTTGACAGTAAGGTTAACGAGAAATCCTTCGCCTGTGTATTCGTGCATGCTTTCAGGATTTTCGTAGTTTGGTCTGTGACGTTGTCCTGAAATTGTGTTTCCTGTTGAGTAGAGGATGGCTTTAGTAATTTTTTGTGTTTTGGAATCCCCGACGTACTCAATCGGTTTCGGACAATGAGGATGGTTTGCCCAGAGAATATCAACTCCTGCATCGAGGAGTTCAAAATACCATTTTCTTCTTTCTTTAAATACAGTGAGATTATATTCCGGCTCGTCCGAGTGCATTGCCAGAATGAAAACATCGCATGGATTTTCTGCTTTGAGTTTTATGATTAAATCTTTGAGATTCTGTTTTCCTTTTTTTGTATGCGGAAAATAATTGATTCTTGATGCTGAGTCCTGTGAGTTTAATATCTGGGTTACTCCGAGAAAAAGAATTCTGATTTTGTCTTTCGTAAAATAGCAGAATGTCGGTGAAGATTCTTTTGATGCTGCATCTGTTGAGACGTCTTCTTTTAATCCGGAGATGTAAACGGGCCTTGAAGTTCCACTATATTTTAAAACTGTTTCTTTTGCCCATTCTGATGTCTTTATGATTCCCTGGGCGCTCTGGTCGTTTGTGTGGTTATTTGCAATTGTGATTAAGTTGATTCCGGCGTCGATTGCTGCCTGTGGATATGAAGGCTGCATATTGAAAGTAGGGTAATTTTCAAAGGGCTGGTCGGCGCAGACTGGTGCTTCGATGTTTGCGATAGTAAAGTCCGAGTTTTCTGTTATGTCACGAACTCCGTCCCAGATCATGTTGAAATCTGGTGTTCTGAAGTTTTGTGTGTGGGCCATGACGTCGCCGCAGATTACGAAATTGACTTCGTCTTTTTTTGATTTTTTGTAAGTGGAATTTGTTTCAACCGCTGTCGATTTACAAGAAATAAAAACTAAGAGAGGGAATGCTATTAATAGAAGTAAATTTCGTTTCATATTAATTCCATTATAAATGAAAAAAGAAGGATTATCCACAGTAATTTAGGT
>JAGHSB010000124.1 GCA_018066075.1 Candidatus Treponema scatequi | reverse complement strand
TTCCTTTCATTCGTTTTATAGTTATATTAATTGTAGTACCTTTTTCATTTTCAGTAATAGTTCCATATGCTAATGGAACGAAACCCATTTGACCTATTACACATCGTTGGATTTTAAATGAATCTTCTGAAATTTTTCCACGAAAGAATTTATTAAATACATTCTCAGAGAACACAGCTTTTAATATAGGTATATCTTCGTGTGTATTATCTTTAAGAATTTGTATAATTTCATGCCTTGATTTTAAGCTTTCAATTACTAAATTCATTATTTCTCCAAAAGCGCCCCAGTGCAGACTGTCCGTATAACAATTGGTTGTACCGCAACTTTTGTGACAAAGTTTTTGTCGGCTACGAAGCTTTGTTAGGTTTTCTTCTATATCAAATTCGCATAATCTCTTTTTGCATAGGAAATACGCATTATTGAGACAATTTTTTCTTCATCATCAATTAAGTATAATGCAATAAAATTTTTGTAAAAAAGAAAACGATGATACCCATCGTTCTGTAATACTTGATTATCGCTAAGTGGATACATGTATGGATTATCCGCCAGATTTTCTTTTTTTCCAAGAAAGTCTATGAGAAGATTGTCTGCCGCTGTTGGATTTTTAAGCGTATCAGAAATGTAATCTTCTGATAAATCTTCTTCTGCTTTTTCCATAATCCTTACATTATAAGCCATGTTTTTCTCGTATTCTGGAAATTGCATCTTCAACAGAAGAATACCTGCCGTTTCTCATATCTTCTTTAGCTTCTTCAAGTTTTCCGTATACATTTGCAAGAAAAAGATTTTTCTCGTAAGTTTCCATGCTCATTAAAACCATATCACCATAGCCATTTTTTGTTACGAAAATAGGTTCCTCATCTTCATGGCACAGAGTTGAAATGGCGTTGTGTTCTTTAAATCCCTTATTGGAACGATTCTTGGCATTTGTTTCTCTTTGTGGGATTATTTTACCACACTCAAAATTGTTTTGTCTATAAAAATAGGCGGGCTTGCCCCGTCATCCAAATCGTTTGCAAACATGATTCCATAAAAAATACCATAAATTATTCCGTAACACATTAACCATGTAGTTATTCTTTTAATTCTTTATCTTCTACTCATCCATCAAAATCCAAGATACTACACAAACCTGTCCATCTAAGAATTCCCTGCCGGATACAATTTTATATTACACTATTACCCCAGCGATTTTTCTGCGGAAAAAGCCATTGCCATCCGAATTCTTTTGCATAAGTGGAATTTCTTCGAACCGCACTCTGTGGCATAAACACCTTGCCCCATCCGTCTAAGATGTCCTTTAATATACGCGCGTTTACGAAAATTCCACCTAAAAAATAAAAAAACTGCCCTCAAATGCGGACAGCCCGATATCACAAACAGCGCCTGATATTTTATTATATATTTTTTCCTTCTGCTCTCTTCAAATAAACATCTCCATTATCTTTCAGCCACTTATTCCACTTCTTATACTCAGGAAAAATCCTGTCAATCTCTGCATAAAAATCCTTCGAGTGATCCATGTGTCTTCTGTGGCAAAGTTCATGAACCACGATACTGTCCAGAACTTCGGGTGGCATCAAAACCAAAAGACAGTTGAAATTTAAATTTCCTTTTGCAGTGCAGCTTCCCCAGCAGGTCTTTTGCAAGCGAATGGAAATTGTGCCGTATGTAATTCCACTTAACGATGCATAATATTTTACGCGTTCGGGAATTATTTTCTTGGCTTCTTTTTTTATTTTTTTGATTTCGTCTTTTGTGAGAATACCTAGTTCGTTTACTTTTTCATTTGTGGCTAAAGTTTTTTCGATATGCTTTGTAACCCAGGATTTTTTTGAAACGATAAAATCCTGAACTTCTTTTTCGGAAACAAAGTGCGGAGCTTTGACGAGAACTGTGCCGTCGTCTGAAATTGTCATTGAAATTGAGCGTCTGAAAGATTTTTTAATTTTGTAAGTTACCTGCATTATCTCTCAAGTTCGAAACCGTACATGTCGTGGCCCGGGTAGACTTTTGTTTCTTTCGGAAGGGATTCGGCGATGCGGCAGATGCTTTTTTTGATTGTGAGTTCATCTCCGCCGTATAAATCTGTGCGGCCGTATGAACCGTAAAAAATTGTGTCACCTGAAATCAAAACTTTTTCTGCGTCGTTAAAATAGCAGACGCATCCTTTTGAATGTCCCGGTGTGTGATAAACTTTCCAGTGTGAAAGTGCATTTGTTACAGCTTCAACATCAGGAGCTTTGTCTGATCCGTTGAAAGCTGAGACAATCATTTCTGGTGTGATTACTTTATCGAGTGTCATCTGGTCTTTTAAGAGAACGTCGGGTTCCGGTAAATTGGAAACTGTTTGTATAAGTTCCATTGCACCAGGACCCATACGGCCTAAAAATTTCTGCTGAGTAAAACCAGACGAAGAACCTATACACTCAGCGTCGTCTTCGTGAATTGCAACACAAAGCTCGGGCCATTTTGCCTTGAGACTCCTGAGGCCTGCAACATGATCAAAGTGACCGTGTGTCAGAACAACACCGACGGCGACGAGATCATTTGATTCAAGATAATCGATGATTACGTTTTCGTCGCCTGTCAATTCCGAGCATGCAGGATCGACAATTAAAACTGCCTGTCCCGCAAGTGGAACGATGTAAGTGTTTACTCCAAGAATACCGGTGTGTATGGGTTCTAAATCCATTAGTTGTCCTTAATTAAACTAAATAGTTTGAATCAGTTGTTACAGCTTCTGTTGTTGCGTTTCTTTCTGCTGCTGCAAGAGCTGCTGCATCGTCTTTAGCTGCTTCTGACTGTGGATCTGTGTATCCAGAATCAACGTTTGATGGAATTGATTCTTCTTCTAAACCTTCTCCCTTCTGGCGTGAATAGCTTACAGAAAGTTTTCTTCCACGGTAGTCATAACCGTTCAATGCGTTGATTGCTTTGTCTGCATCTTCTGTAAAGAGCTGAACAAAAGAATAGTTAGCAAGGACTCTGATGTCACCGATTCTGTCGCGGTCAAGGCCTGCAACGCTGATCAAAAGGCCAACGAGGTCTCTTGGATATACGCGGCGGTTGCGTCCGATTCCTACGAAGATTGTTGTTGCAAGAGATTCATCAATCTGAACTCTTGGATGTGGCTGACGTGCTTCTGTGTTTTCAGAATTGTCATTTGTATTATCGCGGTTTCTGTCCTGGCGATATTCATTTCTCTGATTGTCTTTTCTAAAGTCACGGCGGTTATTTCTGTCGTTATTGAAATCTCTTCTTGGCTTGAAGTGTGAACCGCACTGTTTTGTAAGATAAGCTGCTACATACATTCTGAGTGAGAATGGAACATTCTTCTTGTAAACTTTTTTGATGTCGTTTAATAAATCTGGATTTTCCTGTGTTTTTACTTTATCAACTGCGTCCTGTAAAAATGCTGCAAGCTGATCCAAATCAATTTCGTTTTCTCTTCTGAATGACATAAAAAATACCTCTTCTAAATTAAAAAATTATTCAGCAAACAATGACAAAATATATCCAGACCCTAATTTCTTAAAACCTGTTCTGATCAATAAAGGTGTAAGCGTGTCTGTGATAAAAGTGTCTGCTATCAATACCCACTTAAAATGGCGGTTCTTCAATTCTTCAATCGACTGTTCTAAAAGTTCGCTTCCGATTCCAAGACCGCGGAATTTTTGCTGCACGAAAAAACTGGTGAGTAATACAGTATTCGGTGCATTACTGAGACAAGGAGAAAAAACTGCAGAGCCGATAAAATCTTTTGAAAGAGAACGGCAGACAAAACCACAAGAATCTTTTGATAAATGTCTCTGATTTTTATCTTTTACTAAATCTGATAAAGCCGCTTCAACTTCTTTCGGCCAGTTTTCTACATTGTCAAATGTGGCAGAATCTAAACATTTTAAAATATCATCTCTGTCACTTTTAAAATTAAATGGCGTAAACATAAAGTCATCGTGAAGAAGTTCCTCTGTTTCTTCAACTTCACAATCAATCTGTTCAAGACCCCATGTTTCACGCAAAGAGTTATACCACGAGTTAATGTAAAGAGCGAGCTCCTTGTTCTTAAAAAAGTGCCAGCGCTTTTCAACTTCGGGATATGACTTTAATACGTCTTTAAATCCTCGAAATACCCCCCTTCCAGAACGAAGTACATTAAGTAAATCTGTTCTGGCCATCGGCGAATGAAGATCATTTACAAAACGTTCCATCAGAGAAAAACCGTCTTTGCTTGTCCATGATGGAATTTCGTAATACGCTTCATCGTCAACGGCGATGTCATCTGTTATTTCTACAAGTGAATTTTCTTCGGCTGCTACGACAAATTTCTTTTCCTGATTATCAAGTGCCGAGATAATAGAATCTACAAGTTCATCAGTAAGTTCGAAAGTCATAGCGCTTTAATAAATTCCACTTAATAAAAAACTATTTAATTTTTTTCAATTCATCGCGATTGGAAATCACTTTGCTGATGAGACCGTACGCAATTGCTTCTTCTGCATTGAGCCAGTAATCGCGGTCAGTATCTTTTTCTACAGTCGCAAGATCTTTTCCAGTTGCTTCTGAAATGATTTTATTGATTTTTGCTTTTGTCTTAGCAAGATTTTCTGCATGAATCTGAATGTCGCTGCAAGTTCCGCGCATTCCGCTCATCGGCTGGTGAATGAGATATTCACTGTTTGCAAATCCGACGCGGTGGTCTTTATCAACAGCAAGAAGAATCAAAGCTGCTGCACTTGCAATAAGTCCGTTGCCCACGAGAATTACAGGACAACTTACAAAACGAATCATGTCATAAATTGCAAATCCCGCACTTACATCACCACCAGGTGAATCAATGTAAACATAAACAGGATCGCTCGAATCTGCTTCGAGAAGCAAAAGCTGCTTGTTAAATTTTTCAGCTAAATCTTTGTTGATTTCTCCAGACAAAAGAATCTGACGAGTTTTAAGAAATTTTTCGGCAAGAGCGTCTGGTCCCTTGTCCTTTTTTTCGTCTTCTTTTTCGTCGTTCAAAAAAATATTATTCATACTATTAATATAGTAAAAAACCGTCAAAAAGTAAATGAGATTTTAGTGGAACTTACCCCGCCACCTTCCCGTAAATGCAGATTTCAGACTTACGGACAGATTTCGCCGTCCAAAAACCCTGATTCCATTTAAAGCCCGCGCGACTTTGCCTCGTCCCAGAACTTGTCCATTACCGAAAGCTTTCCCTGTACAATTTCTTCGCCCGATTCTTCCATCTTTTTCTGAACATAAGAGAATCTGCGGTAAAATTTCGAGTTTGCAGAATTGAGAGCCGTTTCAGGATCTACGCCGAGCTTTCTTGCGTAATTTACGACAGCAAAGAAAAGGTCGCCGATTTCTTCTTCAAGCTTTAACTGAGTGGAATTTGCGTCAGCGCCAGATTTTCTTTCAAAAGCTTTGGCCTGTTGTTTTGAAACTGCTTTCTCTGCCAGAGCCCTCGCTTCTTCAACTTCATCAAGTTCTTCAAAAATTTTGGCTTTCACATCTTCAATGTTATCCCAGTCAAAACCTTTCTTTGCCGCTTTCTTCTGTAATTTATAAGCCCTTAATAAAGGCGGAAATCCCTCAGGAACTTCGTCGAGAATGCATCCTGTTTTTCTGCCTTCAAGATTTTCTTTTATTTTATCCCACTGAGACAAAACCTGTGACGAATCTTTGACTTCTTTTTCTGCGCAAACCTTTCCTTCACTGTCAGGAAAAACATGCGGATGTCGTCTGATTAATTTTTCAGAAAGCTCATTGAAAACTTCTGCAACTTTAAAGTCCCCGGACTGTTCGTACATGTAAGAAATCATAGTCGCATTGAGCATCACGTCGCCAAGTTCTTCTTTTGCGTGAGGTGCATCCGCTTGTGTAATTGCATCAACCGCCTCAAACGCCTCTTCAATCAAATCGCGTCTCATAGAAAGCGGCGTCTGCTCCTTATCCCAAGGACACCCATTCTCAGACCGCAGAATCTTAATCACATTCAACAATCTGTTAAACGCCTTTTCAGCACTTCCAAAATCACCAGACATCACACTATCAAAATCAATTGACATTTACTTTTCCCCATTCAGAAAGCAATCTGTTCGGATCACTTGAAAGCAAAATTTTCGCAAGTAAAAATCCTGCTTTCTCATAAACGATGTCCATTAAAATTGCGTCGTCTTTCGAAAAATTGCTCAAAACATAATCTGCAATATCAACATTTGCAGGCTTTCCGATTCCAAATCTGAGGCGCCAGAAATCCGCTGTATTTAAAACTGCTTTAGTGGAACGAAGTCCGTTGTGTCCTGCAAGTCCGCCGCTCCATTTGAGTGAGAAAAACCCCGGCTTCATTTCAAGTTCATCGTGAACTACCAAAACTTCTTCAGGTTTAATTTTATAAAACTGACACACTTCACCGATACTCTGACCTGAAAGGTTCATGTAAGTTTCCGGTTTGAGAAAATATATTTTTTTCGGAGCCTTAGCAGGAATTTTTATTTCACCGCTTTTAGAAAGATCGGGATAAGCACTCTGCGCAAAATTAACAAACTGCTCATAATCAAGATTTGCAATCTGTCCCTGAAACTTTGAAGAAAAATTTAATTTAGAATAGAAAGGCAATTTTTCTGCAAACTGCCAAGCCGTATTATGTCGAGTCTTTTCATACTCGCGTCCATAATTCCCTAGAAATGCTACTAATTGAATCATAAATTTATTTTACTCCTTTTACCACTCTTTCCTGACCACTTAAATCACACAAAATCTTCACATCAGAAAAACCTGCATCTTCAAATAGCACCTTCACTTCCCTCGTCTGATACTCCCCGCATTCCATCAAAAACTTTCCGCCGCAATTAAGCGCGTCAAACGCAAGTGGAATCAGACGGCGAATGATTGCAAGACCGTCGCGTGTATTGCAAGGGATGTCTGTAACGTCAGTGATATTTTTACAAATTGAATTTCCTTCATCGCCATTCACTTTTGCCCCGGCATCTTTATCGCCGTCAAGAGCAAGTCGCGGTTCTGAGCGGCCGTCAGTCAAAAGTTCTTCTGTCATCTCATGCGGAACGTACGGAGGGTTTGATAAAATAAAATCAAAACAAGTCTCGCCGCACAAAAGATCGCCGTTGAGAAATTTTATTTTTGAAAAATCATTTTTAAAAAGTGATTCTGCATTTTTCTTTGTAATCGCAAGAGCTTTGTCACTCAAATCTGTCATCGTCAAATCAAAAATATTTTTGTCAGAAACTTTTTCTTCAAGAGATTTCAAAACAGAAAGTCCGATGCATCCGCTTCCAGAACAGATGTCAGCAATTTTAACCCTGCGGGCATTTGAAGAGATGTCATTTTTGTTTGCACTTGTCTTTGAAGAGATGTCACTAATCAAATTGAGCTTCGCATTATAAAATTCCACTATCTCATTAACTGCGTCTTCAACTAAAATTTCAGTGTCAGGCTTTGGAATCAGAACATCTGGAGTCACAAAAAAATCGTAACCGTAAAATTCTTTCACACCGGTGATGTATGCAATCGGAAAACCTGTCTTGCGTTTTTCGACAAGCAGATTAAAATCAGAAATTTGAGCGTCAGTCAGTTCAAGGTCGTGATGAGTTAAAATAAATGTTTTGTCTTTCTGTAAAAAGAATTGAAGAAGGCAGTCAGTGTCGAGTGAGCTCGTCGGAGAGCCGGACTCTTCGAGGGCTTTGACTGTGTTCTTTTTAATTGTCTGTAAAGTCATCTTTGTTCATGAGCTTATCGATAAAGCCGTTGTTCTCTTTCTGAATATACTGAACTCGGGCAGGAGCGCCACCCCAGCTGATCAACTTTGTTCTCATTACATATTTTTCGCCTTTGATATCGGCAACAATTTCAACAAACTCGCTTGAAGGCTTAAGGTTTTTAGGACAATGTTTGCAAGGTTCTTTCTCGTTCCACAAAGCCTCGTAACATTTTTTACCCATACAATCGCGTTTTTCTTTCTGAGCAATTGCGCACGCATTCTGGTTGATATACAAAAGCTCATAAGTATCTTTTGCACAAACCATTACCGCGTCATTAAACTCATCCAAAAGCCAGTCCATATTTCTATAGAAAATATATGATGGAAGAACAGTCTGTCCGTTATATATCTGATACTGATTTTTTCCGTAGCGTTTACTTGCAAGCAAAGCCATGTCGGCATTATTATAAAGCGTCTGATAATCTTTTCCAAACTCAGGAGCAAGACACGCACCGATTGAACATGTGACATTTATTTTTTCAACTAAAAATGAAAGATTATCACAAAGCTTTGTAAGTTTTAATTCGAGCTGTTTTCTCTCAAATCCTTTCGGCAAGAAAATTGCAAATTCATCACCGCCCATTCGGCAGATGATATCTTCATCTCTGAATGATTTTTGTAATATTGATGCAACTTTCTGTAAAGTTTCATCACCTTTGATATGTCCGTAGGTATCATTAACTTCTTTAAAATTATCAAGGTCAATCATTACGAATACGGCACCTTTATCATCTTCACTTGCAAAGAAGTCATTTACTTTTGATTCAAGAACTTTTCTTGTTGCAAGACCTGTAAGTCCGTCTTTGTTTACTGCAAGTTCTGCTTCGAGAAGTTCCCTGTTGAGCTGCTTTTCAAATTCAAGTTTCTGAACATGCGAGTTGAGGACAACATTTCTTACACGATGCTTTAAGATTACAGAGTTGTATGGTTTTGAAATAAAGTCATCAGCACTCATCGCAAGTGCCCTTTCTTCTGATTCTTCATCGCCCTGTGAAGTTACAACAACAGGAATATTCTGAGTCTTTTCATTTCCACGGATTGCTTTCAAAAGCTGGTAACCGTCCATTACAGGCATCAAAAGATCCATCAATACAATTGAGATATCTTCCGGATGTTCCTGAATGTAATCCCACGCCTGCTTTCCGTCGCCGGCTTCTACAACATCATAATCATTTGCGAAAATTCCCTTTATAATTTCACGGCTCAATTCAATGTCATCAACGACAAGCATTGTTCCAACTTTATTTCCTTTTGCCTTGTTAACTTTTATCTTGTTCTTTTCAAGGTAAGTCACGCTGGAACTTGTAAGGTACATTTCCTTGATGTTACCAGTTTTCATAAGTTCAAAGAAATCTTCTTTGCACAAAGGTTTTTCAAAATAAAATCCCTGTACGTAATTACATTCCATTGAACTCAAAATCTTTATCTGCTCGACAGTTTCAACGCCTTCTGCAACAACAGCAAGATTAAGCCACTTTGCAAGACTGATGACAAATCCCAAAATTCCCTTGCCGCTTGATTTTTCCAATTCGTTTTTAACAAATCCCATATCGAGTTTCAAAATGTCGATTGGAATTTCTGAAAGCATATTAAGTGAAGAATATCCCGAACCAAAATCATCCATTTCAATCGGAAATCCTTTTTTACGAAGATCAGTTACTGTTTTGATAATCTGTTCAGGGTTATCTGTATATGCACTTTCGGTAATTTCAAGATGTAAATATTTTCGTGGAATTTCGTACTTATCACTCAAGTCTGTTAATATCTTAATCAGTTTAGGATTAAAAATATCTGCACGCGATACATTCAATGAAACAGCAAACGGCTTACCGCCGTTTTCAATCCATTCGTGCATATCACGGCAAACAGTCTCCCAAACAAACATATCAACCTGCGTGATAAAACCATTTTTTTCAAACAGTGGAATAAACTGGCCAGGCGACATAAAACCAAGTTCCGGGTTTTCCCAGCGGACTAAAGCTTCGGCACCTGCAACACATTCTGATGAAAGTTCATACTTCGGCTGATAGTAAACTTTAAACTCACCATTCTTAAGCGCATGTTCCATTGTATTTGTAATAGCCTGAATGTCATGCATATGTTTACGGATGTCATCCTGATAATATGCTGTGTTTGAATTGTATTTTCCCTTGATACTGTCTGTTGCAAGCTCTGCACGGTCGCACATCGCCTGAATAGGAATTAATTTATCATGAATATAATAAATACCAAGACAGAGTTTTAATTTAATTTTTACACCGACTTTCGGAAGATATTTATGAAGTGCCTGCGATATATCTTCAAGATAAACGTCATAACCTTCTTCTTTATGATTAATCGCAATAAAAAATCGATCTGCACTGAATCTCGAACAAACTGCAATATCACGAGTTGCAGACTCAAGAATTTCTCCAAGCTTAAAAAGAATTTTATCGCCGGTTGCAATTCCATATGAATCATTAACCATTTTAAACTGTTCGACGTCGAGACACAAAACATCAAACTCATCATCAGGATGTTCAGTCAAAACTTCGCGAACTTTTGTCATGAAATACTGCTTGTTGTAAACAGGAGTCAAATCGTCGCGTGAGACAAGACCAACAACTTTAACTGCTTCCATGAGTTCAATTGTGTTTGAAAGTCTGTGCTTGATTATCTGCGGATTATACGGTTTCTGAAAAAAGTCATGTGCACCAAATGCAAGAGCTTTCTCTTCATCTTCTTCAGAACTTGTCTTGCTTGATGCAATGATTGGAATTTTTGCGTAATTATCGTTTGCGTGAATTTTTTTAAGAACGTCATAACCGTTTGAAAAAGACATATCAAGATCAAGAACAATTGCAGAGATTCTCTTGTAATTTGTTTTTAAAATGCGAAGTGCCTCACCTTCACTCACTGCAAGAATAAGTAAATATTCTTCCTGTAAAATCTTTGCGAGTACACTTCGGTTGATCTGATCTTCGTCTATGATTAAGACTGTTCTTTTATTCATTCTCTCTTTTAATTACTGATTTCCCATTTCTGTGATATCAGCTTTCAACTGTTCCTCTTTTGCATATACGTTCAATGCATCGAGCATATCGTCCATGTTTCCCATCATAAAGCCAGGAAGGTTGTGGGCGCTGTAGTTGATGCGGTGATCTGTTACGCGGTCCTGAGGATAGTTGTATGTTCTGATTTTTTCAGAGCGGTCTCCGTTACCGACCATGCTCTTTCTGGCAGCAGAACGCTCTGCATCTTTTTTACTCTGTTCGAGATCAAAAAGACGAGCGCGCAAAACTGACCATGCTTTTTCTTTATTCTTAATCTGAGATTTCTGATCCTGCTGAATTACAACGAGTCCAGTCGGAATATGTGTCAAACGAACTGCTGAGTCAGTTGTATTTACACACTGACCACCAGGACCGCCGGCACGCATTACGTCAACGCGAACATCATTAGGGTTAATCTGAATATCAACTTCATCTGCTTCTGGCAATACGGCAACTGTCGCTGTCGAAGTCTGAAGTCTTCCCTGAGATTCTGTCTGTGGAACGCGCTGTACACGGTGTACACCTGATTCCCATCTCAATGTTCCGTAAACAAATTTACCTGAAATATTAGTTACGATTTTGTTGAAGCCGCCGACTTCTGTTTCCTGAGCTTCCATTGTTTCAGTTTTCCATCCCTTGCGTTCTGCAAGATGACAGTACATTTCCCAAAGGTCGCGGACAAAAAGCGATGCTTCATCTCCACCGGCTGCCGATCTGATTTCAAGAATGATGTTCTTTTCATCGAGTGGATCTGGTGGAATTAATTTAAGCTTGATTTCTTCTTCAAGTTTTGGCTGACGTTCTTCTAATTCTTTTAACTCTTCTCGAGCCATTTCTTTCATATCAACGTCATCTTCTTCTGTAATCAAAACTTTTGCGTCTTCAATTCCAGATAAAACCTTCTTGTATTCTTCATATAAATCACAAACGCCAGACAAATATCCATGCTCACGCATAGTGTCCTTATACTTTTTAGCGTCTTTAACAAGGTCAGGTGACTGAACAAGCTCCGAAACGACTTTAAACCGAGCTTCACACTGTTCAAGTTTCTTAAGTAAATCCATAATAGGACTATTATATAGAGAAAACCCTTAAATTTCAATTGAAATTGGTCATGTGGAATTTCGATGCCCCCGGCTCACTCAACCAGTGACGGACAATGTACAAAGCTAACCCCAAATTCCATATACCAGACATGCACCCAAACCGAGGATGTCGCGGTAGAGGTAGAAGGCACCGAAGTTTTATATTTCATATTTTTAGCGTTTACCAGCCGCCTGATGCTCCACCGCCACCAAAGCTTCCGCCACCACCGGAGAAACCGCCTCCGCCAAATCCTCCGCCGCCAAAGCCGCCGAAGTGATCATTGTGATGACTTGAATAATGACTTCTTGAACTCCCCTGAAAAAGTGAATACCACGGAAGCCATCTGAGGAATCTGAATTTTCTCGAAAGCGAACCTGTAAATACAAAAAAGTAAAAGAGCATGAAAATAATTACAATTATTGTTGAAGCTGCAGAATTTTCTGACTCTGCAGGTGTTGAATTTAATTCAACAGGATTTTCACCAAGAACAAAAGATTCAATTGTCTTAACAGCCTCTACGATTCCTTCGCTGTAATTTCCTCTCTGAAAAGCAGGAGCAATAATCTGTCTGATGATTAAACCGCACTTTGTATCTGTAAGCTGACCTTCAAGTCCGTAGCCTACTTCGATTCTGATTTTCTTTTCGTTAAATGCAATCAAAAGTAAAACGCCGTCATCATTTTTTTTAGAACCGAGTTTCCATTTTTCGCAAACTTTCATCGAATATGATTCGAGCGCTTCTCCTTCGAGAGATGCAACTGTTAAAACCGCAATCTGTGTTCCTGTCTGTTCACTTATGTTTACAAGTTCTGTTGATAAAGTTTGAAAATCATTTTCAATAAGAAGATGAGCATTATCAACAACAGGTCCTGTAAGTTCTGGAACGGAAAGTGCAAACATGCATGTTCCACAAACAAAAGAAACAAATAAAGATAAAAATATTTTTTTCAAATTAGAATATTTCATGGCAATCTCTAGTTTTCAACAATAATAAGTCCGTCAGCAAGTTCGTTGACGTCATTTTTTCTGATCTTGTAATGTTTTGAAAGCAAATCGCCGCACTGTCTGATTGCATTACAGAAAGCATCAACACCATTTTTACTGATTTCTTTTGAAAGTTTATCTGTAATTTCTTTAAACTCATCGTTAGAAATCTTTTCTGAGATTCCTTTATCTGCGATAATTCGAACTTCTCGTTCAAGATATGAAACGAAAATCAAAATACCGTTGTGATTTTTTGTGCAGTAAACATTTGTCTTTGCAAAAAGAGAAAACGCTTTGTCAGAAACTACTCTTCTTCGAAACTTTAGAGGAATTATAAGTCTGTCGATAAATGGAATGTTGCAGACTGCAAAGAAAATCAAAGTAAAAATTCCAACAATCAAAACAAAAATAAGCGGCAAATACCATTCCTGATAAACCCAGCATCTGTTTTCAATGATTGCTTTAATCTTTGAAGAAAACTTAAGCAGGTCACATGCAACGATAAGACTCAAAAAAAGGCTTACAGAAAGTTCCCAGATTGAATAGTCATTGCTTTCTGGGGCAAGACAGACTGCAATTTCGCCGGAAGTTTTTTTCTCGGCATCTACTACAGCCTGTTTAATCTTATCAAAACCTTCTTCATTAAGTCCGAGTTTTTTTAAGACACTCTTTGTATTCATGTAAAGACCTTTAATTAGAATTCAACTTTTGGAGCTGATTGAGCAGCTTCATTTGCAGTGAAATAAGATCTCTTTTCAAATCCATACATCTTTGCAAAAATATTTCCCGGAAATCTTCTTATCATGCTGTTGTAAGATTTAACCATATCGTTAAATCGTTTTCTTTCTGTTGCGATTCTGTTTTCTGTTCCTTCAAGTTCATCCTGAAGTGCGAGAAAGTTCTGGTCTGCCTTAAGCTGTGGATAAGCTTCTGTTACAGCCATAAGGCGCTGCAAGCTTGATCCGAGTTCATCCTGAATTTTCTGATATCTTTCAAACTCTTCAGGATTTTTCAAAACTGAAGAATCGATGTTGATTACACCACCTGCTTTAGAACGAGCTTCTGTAACTGCTTCGAAAACTTCTTTTTCATGAGAAGCATATCCTTTTACTGTATTAACAAGATTAGGAATCAAGTCATAGCGTCTCTGATACTGGTTCTGAACCTGAGCCCACTGATTTTCAACTGCTTCATCAGCTGCAACCATTGCATTATAATTACAACCTGTAAAACAAACAGACATTCCAAGTACTGCACAAGCAGCCAAAACAATCTTTTTCAAAGCTTTCATATTAAGCCCTCCATTAGTAATATAGAATGTATAAGGAAAAAATAGTGGAATTTTCCCCAATCGTCAACAATTCCACTCCCGTCAATTCCGAATTATCCAAATTCCCCTTGCCAAAAACCCGGATAACCGATATCCTAAAAGAACTACACAATTTATAGTAGAAACAGGAGTTTTCTATGACTGGCGATACATTAGATTTTACAATTGAATCATTGGGACCTTGCACTGTTAATTCACCAATCGAGCTTTCTCGCGTTGACGGACAGAACAGAGCTAACTATGTTCGTGATGATCAGTTCATCAGAAATAATATTTATGTTTCAGGAAGCACAAGTCCTGACACTTTGGACATGACAAACCTTATGGAAAAAGCAGGTCCTCGTGAAAAGATTTTCTTTGATCCAAAACATGTTAAAGCTGGAATCTGTACTTGCGGTGGTCTTTGTCCTGGACTTAACGACGTTATCCGTGCAATCGTACGCTGCTTGAATACACGCTATGGTGTAAAGACAATTAAAGGCTATCAGTTTGGTTTCCACGGATTCTTCTCTGAAGAAGGATACGAACCAATCGATCTCGACCGTTATTTGATAGATGAAATTCATAAGATTGGTGGAACTTACCTCGGCACAAGTCGTGGTGGCGGACAGAGAGTCGGAGAAATCGTAGACTGTCTCGAACGCGACAACATCAACATGCTCTTCATCATTGGTGGAGACGGAACACAGCGCGGTTCATACGACATCGCTTGTGAAGTTGAAAAACGCGGTTACAAATGTGCTGTAGTTGGAATTCCAAAGACAGTAGACAACGACCTTATGTTCATCGACCGTTCATTCGGATTTGAAACTGCAGTTCAGCGAGCTAAAGAAGCTATCGCTGCTATTCACATGGAAGCTGCTTCACAGATCAACGGTATCGGTCTTGTAAAACTCATGGGACGCGAAGCAGGATTCATTGCAACAGCTGCAACCCTTGCATCACACGAAACAAACTTCTGTTTGATTCCTGAAGTTCCATTCGAACTCGAAGGAGATACAGGATTCTTAGCATGCCTTGAAAGAAGACTTGCAAAACGCGGCCACGCAGTTATCGTAGTTTCAGAAGGTGCCGGTCAGGATCTTTTGACATCTACAAATGCAACTGATGCATCTGGAAACAAAAAACTTGCAGACATCGGTGTTTACCTCAAAGCTCAGATTGAAAAATATTTCAAAGAAAAAGGAATTGAAATCAACCTTAAATACATCGACCCGGGATATCAGATTCGTGCATCTGTTACAGTTGCATCTGACTCTGTTTACTGCGAACGTCTTGGTAACAATGCTGTTCACGCAGCAATGGCAGGAAAAACAAAACTCGTTATCGGTCTTGTTCATGACAAGTTTGTTCACCTTCCTATCAAAGTTGTTACACAGCACAGAAATGCAGTTAACCCTGAGGGATCTTTGTGGCGCGATACACTCGATGCAACAGGACAGCCAATTCTTATGGTAAACGATATGGAAGCTGCTAAAGCTAAGATGGCTAAAGCGGTTGCAGAAGCAAAGAAAAAACCTTCTGAACAGAAAAAATAAATAATCAAATAGCCTCGTGC
The DNA here is from genome assembly GCA_018066075.1 of Candidatus Treponema scatequi. Taxonomy (GTDB): domain Bacteria; phylum Spirochaetota; class Spirochaetia; order Treponematales; family Treponemataceae; genus Treponema_D; species Treponema_D scatequi. Next base: position 19,504 of record JAGHSB010000124.1, on the reverse strand, counting down.
ATTTCACGGGGGTTTTTTTGTTTTAGGTGGAACTTATAAAAATGGAAAACAGATTATTAAAACAGATTTACTTTTATGTATGCAGAATTCTTCCTGCAGTTTTGCTTGTAACTTTATTTTTGCTTCCGATTTGCATAAAGCCAGTCAGTCTTTACGATACAGAAGAAGTCGTTGAACAGATTTATGCATTTGCACTTCCGTTTACATCAGGTGCAAATTTCTATGCTCCTGTCCTACACGTTTTCTTTTTCCTTATTTATGTTCTTCCGGCAACTGTTGCAATTCTCATTACATCTATCTTCGTTAAAAAGTTTACAAACAAATCTTTATATTATCTTGTTCTCGTAAGCCTTACAATTTACATCTTCTGTGCAGTTTCGAGCATGATCATCTCTGCAAACACTTCACTCTGGTTTACGAAAGTTCCACGAGCTACTTATTTCTTCTTCGTACTTGCATTCCTTTCACATCTCGCCCTTTCAATCACTGGAATCATCTATACAAGAATTTCAAACCCAGAATACGCAGAATACAAAGAACTTCGCAAAGAAGAACTTCTCAAAAGCAGAACTTCTGCAGACAAAGTTCAGAAAAGAAACATCAAGACAAAACTTACTCTTTCAATCATTTCAACAATTGCAATCATCCTCATTACTTTCATGGTTTTGATTTTAAGAAGATACGAAAACTTGATTACAGAAACTGTAAGTGAAACAGGTCGTACTCAGGCAGAACAGACAGCCGCTATCTACGAAACAGCAGAAGGAAAATACGAAAAGATTTTATACTTCTTTAACCAGCAGAAAAAATCAAACTCTTTTGCTGATACTCCTTTCGAAAGAATCGACATCATCATTACAGATGCAGGAACTAACATCTATCTTGAAGACATCGAATCAAACACAAAGCTTCCGGCATACAATGTATTTGCATATACAACATCAAAACGCGCCTTAATTCCAGAAGACGAACTCACAATCTCTCCTGACAAGGCCCACGAATACATCAAGCGCTATCAGACTGGTGCATACAGAAAAACTCCTATTTACAACAAAGCAAGACGCACATGTAAATATGTTCACCCGATTACATTCTCAAGAAAAGAAAAATCAAAGCTCTTAGGTTTTGCAATCGTAACATATCGCGAAGATGTTTTGATGCAGGCATATTTTAAGACAAAGGTTTCTGTATTTGCACTTTCATGCGTATTCCTTTATCTTTCTGTGATTTTGACTTTGTTCCTTTCTGACTACATTGCAAATCCTCTTCTCTTCTTGAGAACAAACGTAAGAAAAACTTCTGACTCACTTTCTGTTCTTCTTTCGGGACGAGGTAAAATCAATGCAGATACAATCACTTTTGAAGATACAATCAAAACAAAAGATGAAATCAAAGACCTCTCGACAGAAATCGGTGACATGGTTTCTTTAATCCGTGGAATCGTTCCATATATTTCATTCTCTACATTAAAACATGCTGATGCAGAAACAAAAAAATCTGTTTCACGCGAACTCTGCTTTTTGTTTACTGACATCCGCGGGTTTACGACACTCTGCGAAGGACGCGCTCCAAAAGACATCGTTTCAATCCTCAACCATTACCTCGACATTGAAACTGAAATCATTTTGAAAAATGGCGGCGACATCGATAAGTTTGTCGGCGACGAAATGATGGCATTCTTTGCAGGCCCGAGAAAAGAAATCAATGCATGTAAGGCCGCCATGGAAATCCGCGCCGCAATGAAAGAACAGCAGCAGCTCTCAAAAGAAAAAGGCAGCGACTACATCTCAATGGGTATCGGTATCAATACAGGTAACGTTGTCTTTGGTTCTGTAGGATCTAAATCAAGAATGGACTTTACTTCAATCGGTGACACAGTAAACCTTGCAGCACGACTCGAAGGAGCAAACAAGGCATACGGTTCAAAGGCAATCATCACTGAAGCTGTGTACGAAAAATTAAATGACATGTTCATCTGCCGAGAACTCGACTTTATCAAAGTAAAAGGAAAATCAGAACCAGTCCGCATTTACGAAATCTTACAGCTCAAATCACAGGCTTCTGACAAACTCGATGAAATCAAATCTCTCTTTGAAAAAGGACTTCACTTCTACAGAAGACAGAACTGGGAAAAAGCAGCACAGTATTTCAAAGACTGCAATGACAAATACTATGACCTTCCAAGCCAGGTATTCTTAGAAAGACTACGACATTTTAAACATGTTCCACCACCAGCAAAATGGGACGGCGTTTTTGAAATGAAAATTAAATAAACCAAAAAAAGTACAAAGTTTTAGGAGAATTTAACAATGAGACACACAAGATATTTTCCAAGATTAGTTGCAGCTGCAAGTTATGGTTTAATGGCATTAATCGTATATGCCATAAACAGTGAAAACATGTTCTGGGAATTAGGTAAAACTATTTTAGGATTTGCAATCTGTCTTGATGTTGCAATTCAGATTTATATTGCATGCGACAGATACAACAACAGAAAAGAAATCGTTCTTCCAAAAGTTTCTTGGCTTTTCTTTCTCGGTGCTGTTGCTTTGAAAATCGTAGGTTTTGTAATCGCCAGCAATTTCAATGCAGAAGATGACGAACCTTTCATTTTCTTCTGTTATGGCGTAAGCATAGTTCTTATAATAGTAGAATCCCTTTTCTTCTATTTCAATACAAATTACATGAGCGAAGAAGCTCCGACTCCTGTTATCGATCTTGACACCTGCGATAATGAAGAAGCCTTAAAGTTTCTCACAGAATCAAAAGACAAAAAAATCCAGCTCTCTGGTTTTGTTCACCATACAGAAAACATTGAATCAAACGGATTTGCACAGATTGTTTATGTTTATAATAAAAAAGAAGACAGCGAAATCAATGTTCACTGCTACCTTTCTTCAAAAATGGACGTTCAGAAAGACGAGCCATTCGCCGTTAAGGGTACATTGACAATCGAAAACGACTTTTACGGCAATCCAGTCTATAAAATTATCTAATAAAACTCCACTCGACCATAAGGCCTTTTTCGGCTATAATAGGCTTTATGGCATACGAAGTAACAGCGACAAGAAGAAGACCGCAGACATTTGACGCCCTCATCGGCCAGGAATTTGTTGCGGCAACCCTCAAACATTCAATCGAAAACGGACAGATTGCTCACGCTTACCTTTTCACAGGACCACGCGGATGCGGTAAAACATCTACAGCCAGAATCCTTGCAAAAGCGCTCAACTGTCAGCACGGTCCGACAGCGACTCCATGCGGAGAATGTTCCACATGTCAGGAAATCACAAAAGGCTCAAGTCTCGACGTAATCGAAATCGACGGTGCATCAAACACAAGTGTCAACGACATCCGTCAGATTAAAGACGAAGTCATGTTTCCGCCAAACTCTTGCCGTTACAAAATCTACATCATCGACGAAGTTCATATGCTTACAACAAACGCATTCAATGCACTTCTCAAGACAATCGAAGAACCACCTCCGTATGTAATTTTTATTTTCGCAACAACAGAACTTCACGAAGTTCCAGCTACAATCAAAAGCCGCTGCCAGCAGTTTAATTTTCGACTTGTTCCAATCGAAAAAGTCAAAGAACAGCTTTCTCTCGCATGCAGCGAAATCGGAATCACTGCAGAAGACGAAGCACTCTACTGGATTGCACGCGAATCAACAGGAAGTATGCGCGATGCATATACTCTCTTTGACCAGGTTGCAGCATTCAGTGAAGGTCACATCACATATGAAAAAATCCGTGACAAGCTCGGGCTTGTCGGAACAGAACGCTTAAATGAAATCTTTGACGCTTGTGTCGACGCATCTCCTGTTGCAGTAACAGACAAACTCGACAACTTCTTGCAGTCAGGAATCTCAATCGACCAGCTCATCACAAACAGCGCAGACTATCTCAGAAGCTGTCTCCTCATCAAAAACGGAGTTACAAAAGAATCACTTCTCGGCCAATCAGTCGAACGCTACAGCAAAAAAGTTTTGACAGAATGGTCATCGATTCAGATTGAAAGAGCACTTTCTCTTTTCTTAAATCTCTATCGCGACATCCGCTTTTCACTTTCACCTCGCTACGAAATTGAACTTCTCTTCAGCAAACTCTGCTGGTTAAAAGAATATGTAAGTCCTGCAGAAGTTAAAAAAGCAGTCGATGCCGCTCACGCACTTTTGATGAACGGCGCCGGAGCTTCGAATGGATCTGGTGTTTCAAACGTAAATAATTTTGCAAATGGAATTTCGCAAAACGCAAATTCCACTCAAAATAATTTTTCACAAACTGCACAGCAGTCAGCTGCACAACAAGCTGCACCACAGAATGCAGCTCTACAGTTTAACGATCCGACATCGCCAAAGATGGCAACATTTGAAGGATTAAATGCAGGAGGTCAGGACTATCAGGATCCACCACCTCCTCCGGAACCACAAGAAGACCCTTTTGATAATGGCGGTGCCCTGCCGCCTAAAACAATAGCGGCAGCCACAGAAACAGCAAAAGAAGATTTCGCAAACGTTCAGATTACACCATCTGGAAACAGCGAACTTGATAATTTAAAAGCAAAAGTAATTGCGACAATATCACTTGATGATGCATTCATCAGCGCAGGACTCATGCAGACTTCAGAGTGGATTAGAAACGGAGATTCAATTGAAACAACAATTCAGTCTTCATTTCAAAAGTCACAGCTTGATGCAAAGAACAAAGAAATTGCATCATGCATTTCAAACATACTCGGACAGAAAATTACTTTCAAAGTAAATCTTCTTGAAGAAAAAAAAGAAACTGCACCAAGAGAGATTCCTGAACAGGTAAATATTTTGTGCAAAGTTTTTAAAGGCGATATTATTGGAGGATGATCATGAACCCATTTGATATGTTAAAAAATATTAATCAGCTTAAAGACCAGTTTGGAAACATTCAGGAAGAACTAAAAGAAGTTACAGCAACTGGTTCTTCTGGCGGTAACATCGTAAACGTAACAGTAAACGGAAAATTTGAAATTATAGACATTAAGCTTGATCCAGTATGCGTTGATCCTCGTGACGTTAAAATGCTTCAGGATTTAATCATCGCAGCACATCACGACGCAATGGCAAAAATCGCAGAAACAATCAAATCAAAATACGGCCCTCTTCTCGGCGGAATGGGAATCCCGGGTCTTTGATAAGAAATTAATTTTATAAAGAGTCAAAAGTATGAATGCTATTGATGAATTGACAGAAAGTTTTTCCCGCTTACCAGGCATCGGTAAAAAAAGTGCCGGCCGCCTCGTAAACTTTATTTTAAAAGCCGACAAAACTTACGTTAATAAATTTGCAACTCAGCTTTCAACACTTCAGGATAAAATCAAACCTTGTTCAGTATGTGGAACATGGACAGAAAGCGATCCGTGTCCTATCTGCACAGATTCACTTCGCGACCGTTCGATCATCTGCGTCGTAGAACAGCCTCAGGACGTTTCAACAATAGAAAGCGCACACGAGTTCTCAGGCCTCTTTCATGTTCTCGGCGGTGTAATCGCCCCTCTCGAAGGAATCGGTCCAGACCAGCTCAACATCGCTTCCCTTTTGCAGCGCATCAAAGACGGCTCTGTAAAAGAAATTATCATCGCAACAAATCCTACAGTCGAAGGAGACACGACAGCCCTTTACCTGCAGCGCATCATTCAGACAGCCGCTCCAGATGTAAAAGTAACCCGTCTCGCATCAGGCTTACCAGTAGGCGGTGACCTTGAATACGCCGACAAACTCACCCTCGCCAGAAGCTTCAGAGGAAGAACAGAAGTTTAACTTCGAAAAAATCTCAGTAAGAAATTGAGATCAGTTTTTTACTGATTGTCAATTCAAAATCCGGGGACCTTAAATGAAATCTTTTACACATATTTTTTTTGATTTTGATGGAACTATCTGCGACACCGCTCCCGGAATCTGCGCTTCGATGCAGCATGTCTGTGATCACTATTCCCTTCCATACCAAAAAGACACTTTTCTTAAAATGATCGGGCCTTCACTCGAAGAAAGCTTTACGACATTTTTCAAATTACCGCAATCAGAAATCAGAAACGCAATAAAAGTTTACCGCGACTATTATTCCACAAAAGGAATGTTCGAATGCACTCCATACGACGGAATAATAAAAACAATCGAAGCCCTCCGCTCAAACGGAATCAAAACTTATGTCGCAACAAGCAAGCCTGAACTTTACACAAGACAGATTGCAGAAAAGAAAAATCTTTCTTACCTCTTTGACTTTATTGCAGGTGCCGACATGGAAGAAAAAGACAGAATAAATAAAATCGATGTAATCAATTATCTCATAAAAGAAAACGGGCTTGAAAATTCCACTCAGACAACACTCATGGTCGGCGACAGAAACTATGACATCATCGGCGGCCACAAAGCAAATCTCAAGACATGCGGTGTCCTCTGGGGCTTCGGAAGCGAGTCCGAGTTCAAAGAAGCAGGCGCTGATTTCATAATCAAGAATCCGGCAGAACTATTAAACCTCATGTAAAGAAGCGCAATTTTCATAATATTAACCGCCGGCAGTTTATACAAAATACTCACAATAGAAAGTCAAAATTAACCTATAATTATCAATTTTAACCGTTTATCTATTCATACTCTTCTGCTATATTTGAATTATATGAAACAAACTACAATGGATATGACAGAGGGAAGCGCTGTCAAACTTTTGTTAATCTTTTCAGTACCGATGCTCATCGGAAATATCTTTCAGCAGATTTATAATCTTGCTGACATCATTATCGTTGGCCAGCTGATTGGTAAAAACGCAATCGCTGCAATCGGTGCAACAAACTCAGTTTCATTTTTCTTTTTCGCATTGTGCAACGGCATTGCAACAGGCGGTGGAATCGTTACGTCACAATTCTTTGGAGAAGGAAACGAATCAAAAGTAAAGACTTGTATCGCAAACACAGGATACATCATGATAATTTTTCCTCTCATCATAGGACTTGTTTCATTTTTTCTTGCAGGACCAATCTTAACTTTACTTCAGACTCCTCCAGAAAGTTTCATCGATGCAAAAAAATATCTTGAAACTCTCTGCCTCGGACTTTTATTTGTTTCAATTTATAACTATGCTTCATCAATGCTCAGGGCACTTGGAGATGCAAAGACTCCACTTTATTGTCTGATATTCACATGTGTACTCAACATTTTTCTTGATATAATCTTCATTAAATATTTTCACATGGGTGTATTCGGAGCAGGTTTTGCAACTGTAATTTCTCAGTTTCTTTCCGCTGCCCTTTCACTCTTTTTAGCATTCAGAATCAATCCATATTTCAAACTTGAAAAACAGCATCTCAAGCGAAATCCAGAAATCATAAGACAGACACTTAAAATCGGATTTCCGCTTTCATTTCAGTTTTCGTTAATCGCAATCTCATGCATGGGACTTCAGTTTGTCGTAAATGGATACGGTGCTCTTGCAACTGCAGCTTTTACAACGACAAGTAAAATCGAACAGATCATTCACATGCCGTACCAGACTCTCAATGCAGCACTTGCAACATTCTGCGGTCAGAACTACGGCGCAAAAAAAATTGACCGCGTAATTTCAGGCTACAGAAAAGGAATGCTCATCATGGCAATCTTTACTCTGATAATGTTCCCGATAATTCAGATTTTTGGTGAAGCTATCACAGGCTGGTTTGTCAAAAAAGAAGAAGTTGATGTCGTAATCATGGGAGCTCACGCACTTCGAATTACAAGTTTGTTCTACCTTTTCTTAGGTACAATCTACACAGTTCGTGGTATACTAAATGGTGTCGGAGATGCATTCTTTTCTATGTTAAATGGAATTGTCGAAGTAATCGGTCGCTTTACAGTTCCATTCATCCTTACTGCAATTCCAGCAATCGGCGTATGGGGAATCTGGTGGTCTGTAGGTGTCGTATGGTCACTTGCAGGAATTACCGCATACTGGCGATATCTTGTAGTAAAGAAAAACATCAGAAAGCAATTTGCAAATAACTGATAATCACAGATAATATAACTATAACTTTTTACCGGAGTCATTATGATTAACACAATGTCGATGCGAAAAGACAAAGACTTTCTGTCAAAACTTTTTCACATCACTCTGCCAATCACATTCCAGAACTTTATGCTCGCAGCAGTTGCAGCAGCAGATGCCGTCATGCTCGGACAGATTCATCAAAACTCAATGTCTGCCGTTTCAATTGCAACACAGGTTCAGTTTATTCAGAACATGATTATCTTTTCAATCATTTCTGTTGAATCGATTCTCGGAGCACAATACTGGGGCAAAGGCGACAAAGATTCAGTTAACAAGATTTTCTGTATCGGATTAAAATGGTCAGCAGCAGTTTCTCTTCTCTTTTTCCTCGCGTGTGAATTCTGCCCGCGCTTACTGATGCGCATCTATACAAACTCAGAAGATCTCATCCCATACGGAATTGAATATCTCAGAATTGCAGGCTTTTCTTATCTCTTATCAGGAATCTCTCAGAGCTATCTCTGCATAATGAAAATCTCTGATCACCCTGAACGAACAGCCTTCATCAGTTCTTGCACAGTTGTAATCAACATCATATTGAATGCAGTTTTCATTTTCGGATTTTTCGGACTCCCGCAGATGAATGTAAAAGGAGCAGCCCTTGCTACAGTAATCTCACGAGTCATTGAGTTTACATGGTGTATAATCATTTCTTACAAGAAAAATTACGTGCATCCAAAGATCAGGTTTCTTTTTTCTTTCCATAAACTTTTGGAACTCGACTTTATAAAGACTCTCTTTCCGCTCGTAGGAGCAGCTCTTTTCTGGGGAATAGGATTTTCTGCCTACACTTCTTTCATGGGCCACCTCGGAACAGATGCAGCAGCAGCAAATTCCATTACAGCCGTATTGCGCGACCTTCTCTGCTGTGTTTGTAACGGTCTTTGTACAGCAGCCGGAATCATCGTAGGAAACGAACTTGGAAAAGGCGACCTCGAGAAAGGAAAGATTTACGGAAACAGAATGCTCGTTCTTGCATCAATCTCAGGACTTTTAGTTGTCGCATTATGCTTCATCATCACACCATTCTCAATTCACTTTGGAAAACTTTCTGAAACAGCAGATAAATATTTAATTCAGATGATGCTCGTTATGAGCGTTTACATGTTCGGAAGATATTTCAACACGATTGTAATCAACGGTGTATTTGCAGCAGGTGGAGACACAATGTTTGATATGTATTCTCTTGCAATCACGATGTGGGGAATTGCAATTCCGCTTGCAGCACTTGGTACTTACTTCTTCCATTGGCCGATTTTTTTGGTATATGCATGCACCTGTCTTGATGAAGTCGGAAAAATTCCATGGGTAATTTTCCATTTCAAAAAATATAAATGGGTTAAAGATTTGACGAGATAGAATAATTCAATTTATTTAAAATAAAAAAGTCCGGAAGCAATGGTGTGCATTTCATCTGTACACTTCACAACTTCCGGACCTTTTTTTATTCGATATCAGTTAGTTTAACTTCTGTCTCATTTCGTCATACATTTCTTCTGTGATCTTATACTTTGTGTTTAAGATAATTGCAGCAATCGTAATTCCGATGATTGGAACAAGTACGATTCCGAGTCTCAAACTTAAAAGCTGAGATGGAGTTGTTGACTGAAGGAATGAGTCAGCCTGTTCAAGAACCTGAGCTGCTGTCATTGTTCCGATTTCTTTTTCTGATTCAAGGGCAGATACTTTCTGGCTGATTGCGAAAAGTCCGCTGAAAATCAAAACGAGGTTGATGATTCCCTGGTTCATTGCGCTTGCAAGTTTTACGGCAAAACTTCTTACTGTAGAAATTACACTGTCATGTCTTTCGTGATATTTGTATTCATCGTATTCAACAGTGTTGTTGATCATAACAATCATTACAAGTCCGAAGAGTCCCTGGCAGAAGAAGATGATTCCACCGAGAGTAAAGATGATTGCAGGTTCTTTTGGAAGAACATATCCAACAGAAAGGAAAAGCAAATATGCAGCTAACAAAACGATTGAGAGAACTTTTACAATCTTCTGTCTCTTTGCAAGTTTTGAAATAAATGGGAATGCAAACTGAGCAAGCAAAGTTGCAACACCATAAACAACAGTAAACAAAAATACAAGATTACCTGCAGCAGAATAACCGAACTCAAAATAGAAGAAGTTCATACCGAAAAGGAAAATCTGATTCTGCCCGATGTAGAACAATACAGCGGCAATTCCTGCAGCAACGAGCTGGTCGTTTCTTGCAAAAATCTGGAACATCTGTTTGAGTGAAAGTTTATCAACATTATCTTCTGCAGCGTGATGTCTTTCGCGTACACCGAATGTAGTAAGAAGCTGAAATGCAATCAATCCAAGGCCGACACAAAGTGCAATAAGGCGATAGTTGTTAACTGCATTTCCTGCAACGATAACAGGAACAACACCTGCAACTGCAAACTGACCTACACTGATAAAAATACTCATCATCGTTACGAGAGTATTTCTTTCTTTTGGATCAGAAGAAAGACTTGGCAACATTCCCCAGTAAGCAATATCATTCATGGTATAAGTCATTCCCCACAAAAGATAGCTCAAACCAAAAAATGCTACAAATCCCCATCCGCTTGGACGAACTGTAAACAAAAGGAAAATTACAACAGCATTTAATATTGCACCCGTAAAAATCCAAGGCTTGTATTTACCTGACTTAAAGTGACAGTTTTCAATGATGATTCCCATCATAGGGTCATTGATAGCATCCCAGATGAGACATACAATCATGATTGCAGAAATCGCTGCAAACTGAGGTGCAGTCAACTTCATTGTGTACTGAATGTAGTTCATTAAGAACATGCTGATAAGTGCATATGCTGCATCGCGGCCTGTGGCACCGATTGTATAGCACCACTTTGTTCGTGCATCAAGTTTTTCCATTTTAATACGCTCCCGTTTTTGTTATTGCTATAATTATACTACGAAACTTAGATTTTTTCAAAAAGCTTTCTTTCTTCAGGATTAAAATACCACTTTATTCCCAAAGCCCCGGAATATACTTTGACATCGAAATCTTTTTTTTCGATTTGTACAGTCTGTTCAACTCCGTCAGATTTGTCAAAAATCATATTTGAAGTCAGCACAGTTCCTATAGAATAAAGATACATAAATACAAACAGATAAATAATTATAGTGTTTGTATCTTTGTTTTTCGGAAAATATTTTAACTGATAGAAAATCAAAAGGATCATGAACAAAACTGTAATTATTGCAGCATAAATCAATAGAGGCTTATAAGCACATACTCTAATTGAAAACAAGCTTCTGATAAAAACTCCAAAAGCAGAAGCTATCAAGGCAATACTAAGCTTTGGATAAATAGACTTTGAATCTGCATCAATCTTGATCATGCCGCGTGAACAGAACAAAATATATAAACAGACCCATGGATATGCAATCCCGATCAAAATAGGAAGCGGATTACAGCTTGAATCAACAAAAAGCCAGACAGCAAGTATAACAGCAATGATATTTACCCATTTCACATATCTGTGTGATTTATGAAAAGCCTCACTCATCGTGTCATCCTGCATATATGAAAATTTTTCGTTGATTTCAACTACATCATTATATTCCTGCTCATCATAAACACATTCAACATTTTCATCAAACCACTCAATTATTTTTTCCCACTGTTCAAGTTCAAAAAAATTATTAATAGCGATTATATTAATCTGTTCATATTTTTCAAATTCATTTTCAATCGGTTCGCCGTCTTCATCGTAAGCCTGATCCTGATAATAAGTTGCATAATAAATCTTGAAAGTATTATCATGAAATGAATAATATCTTACATCATTCGGTTCTACTCTTGTGCATTTGCCATATTTATGATATTCAAAATAATCTTTGTCAAAAATAAAATAAACCGTATTACTGATGATGAGTAAAACTCCCATCAGAATTTCCGGGAAAAATATCATAAAACATATAATAACATCAAGAACTATTGAATGCTGAACTTTACTTCCCTTTAAATAGAAAAACACACCGACTGCAGAAGCAATGGAAAATACTGCAATCAAAACAGACATAATGACATTAATCTTCTTTTTTAATCCATATTTCTTCATAACACGATTATATCACAAAAATCACATATAGCACTAAATTCCACAGGACAAAAAAAAATCGCCCTTCTTACGAAGAGCGATTTCTATTCTTTACTTAAGCAGCATTAACTAGCGGAGGAGTGAAAGAACGTTCTGTGAAGTCTGGTTTGCCTGAGCGATCATAGCTGTACCAGCCTGGCTGAGAACCTGGTTCTTTGTGAAGTCTACCATTTCTGATGCCATGTCTGTATCGCGGATGCGTGATTCTGAAGCCTGGAGGTTTTCAGCACCGATGTCCAAACCAACAACTGTCTTTTCGAGACGGTTCTGGTAAGCACCAAGGTCTGCACGCTGTTTGTTGATCTTTTTGAGAGCTTCGTCCAAAGTTCCGATTGCGCGGTTAGCGTCATCTGGAGCTGCGAGAGACATTTTTGTTTCGTCTCCGAGGTTCTTAAGTCCGAGAGCTGTAGCTGACATTGTTCCAATGTAAACCTGTGTTCTCTGGTCCATGTTAGCACCAATGTGGAACCACATAGAACCTGTAACAGTGTTTTCACCTGTAGGGCGAGCGAAGCGTCCTGTGAGCATATTCATACCGTTGAACTGAGCAGCAGAAGCAATGCGGTCAACTTCATCGATCAAAGATGAAACTTCAACCTGGATCTGCATACGGTCTTCATCTGAGTAGATACCGTTCGATGACTGAACAGCCAATTCACGAATACGCTGAACGATGTCAGATGTTTCCTGCAAATAACCTTCTGTTGTCTGAATGAATGAGATGCCGTTTTCTGCGTTTGTTGAAGCCTGATTCAAACCGCGAATCTGAGCACGCATTTTTTCTGAAACAGCAAGTCCAGAAGCATCATCACCAGCACGGTTAATTCTCATACCAGATGAGAGTTTTTCCATGTTTTTCTGATTGTTAAGGTCTGTGAGACCCTGTGAACGCTGAGCAAACATAGCGCTCATGTTGTGATTAATAACCATAGTGTATCTCCTATAAATCTGTTAAACAAACTGAACATTTTCAGCCTGTCCCTTGTAAGATTTGGTAGTAATTATCAAACCTCGCAAGGACCGACATCCATGTGGGGTTTAACCACCCGTTACTTTAACTATCGGAGATATAAAAAAAGTGTTTAGCGTTTTTTTTACGTTTTTGTGGATTTTTTTGAGTTTTTTTTAGGGGGAATTTAAGGGGAATTTAGATGGAATTTTACAAAACTATTTCAACCAATTCTCAATTTTAAGATCAGGAACATTTTCAAAATGTTTTGTATTATTTGTTACTAAAGTCAAATCATTATAAATTGCTGTAGAAGCAATAAGCAAATCCATATCCTCAATTCTTATTCCTTTTGAAAGCATTTTTGCTTTTATATCAGCAAATACTTCCATAACGCCTTCATTCAATTCCTCGATAGGATAGATTTCTCGAATATGATTTACTTTTATCATATTTTTCTGTTCATTCTGAGAACGTTTTGCTCCAAAAACAAGCTCCGCGTAAGTAATCATAGAAATTGAAATTGGAATATTCTTATTTTCATTAAATTTTTCTAAAACCGATTTTTCATTACGAAGAGCAAAAACAATTGTATCAGTATCAATCAAATAAGCCATCTGCTACCTCAAATCTTGAAGAATTTTCTCTTGATTCATAAATATCATTTATGATTTCTTTAGTAGATCGAGAATCTTCCCACGAACCTGCCAATTTTAAAAATTCTTCAGTTGCATTTTTATTTTTAGCAGGTACAGAAGTGAAATAAGTTTGTAAAATTGTAATTACCTGTTGACTGATTGAGCGATTATCTTGCTTTGCAGAAAATTTCAATCTATCATATAATCTATCATCCATATCTCTAACTTGTAACATTGCCATATTTGACCTCTGTTACTAGTATAATGCACATTACATGAAAAGTAAAGCAAAATTCATGAACTATAGATTATGTAACATACAGGCACTTTCCAATGGAATTTTCTCCAAAGTTTTTCTATAATGGTTTTATGGAATATTTAATATTGGGTCTCGCAGTCATCGTGATTGCAATCGCACTTTCATTTTTCGCAAATCTTTTCAAAAAGCAGGGCTCTAAAGTTCCACCTAAAAAAACAAAATCTAACACAAACCAGAACGCTTCAAACGGACCTGGACTCGTGACTTGCCCGATGTGCGGCACACCACTCCCGAAAGGCGAAAACCTCGTTTCAAAAGTTTACCGCCCGATGAATGTTCCTGACCAGCGATGTACAATAAGCGGCTGTCCGCACTGTTACCCGATGCCAGAACCTGGAATCAAACGCCAGTGTCCGTGCTGCAAAAAGGAAGTTCCGATAAACGGCTATCTCATTGCCCGTCTTTTCAACTACAAGAATAACAAAAAACATGTGATGGTAACTGGCTGCTCTGAGTGCTGCAAGCACTAAATTCCACTTAAAAACCCATCTGCAAAATACCGCACCGTATGGAACAAAACCGTAAAACTCTGTATAATAACCCCATATTTCTTTTTTCGAGGACGAAAAATGGGCGGCATTTTTGGCGTAGCATCTAAAGAAGACTGTTCTTTAGATTTATTTTTTGGTGTAGACTATCATTCTCACCTTGGAACAAGACGCGGCGGTCTTGCTGTATTAACAGACGATAAAAAGTTTCATCGTTCAATTCACAACATCCAGAACTCTCCGTTCAGAACAAAGTTTGAAAAAGACATCGAGACAATGCACGGTCATCTCGGAATCGGATGTATTTCTGATTACGAACCTCAGCCACTTTTGGTTCACTCGCATCTCGGAAGTTTTGCAATTACAACAGTCGGAATCGTAACAAACAAAAAAGAACTCGAACAGGAAATCCTCGACGGCGGATACACACACTTTCTTGAAATGTCCGGCGGCGAAATCAATCAGACAGAATTAATCGTAGCATTGATCAATCATAAAAAATCAATCGTAGAAGGAATCAAATTTGTTCAGGAAAAAATCAAAGGTTCCATCACGATGCTCATTTTGACAGAAGATGGAATTTACGGAGCCCGCGACAAGATGGGAAGAACTCCTCTTCAGGTTGGTAAAAAAGACAACGGATACTGTCTCTCATTCGAAAGCTTTGCATATGTAAACCTCGGGTACAAAGACTATCACGAACTCGGACCTGCAGAAATCGTTTATGTAACTCCTGATAAAGTTGAAACACTTCAGGCACCTCGCAAAGAAATGAAAATCAGTACATTCCTCTGGTGCTACTACGGATATCCAACATCATCATACGAAGGCGTAAACGTAGAACAGATGAGATACAACTGCGGAAAATTTCTCGCACGCCGCGATAAAGATTCAATCGAGCCTGACAGCGTTGCCGGAGTTCCAGACAGCGGAACAGCACACGCAATCGGATATGCAAACGAATCAGGAATTCCATTCTCTCGTCCGTTCATCAAATATACACCGACATGGTCACGCTCATTCATGCCGACAAATCAGAACATGAGAAATCTAATTGCCCACATGAAACTCATTCCTGTTCAGCCGTTAATTAAAGGTAAAAAAATTCTTTTGATTGATGACTCAATCGTTCGCGGAACTCAGCTTCGCGAAACAACAGACTTCTTGTACGACAGTGGTGCAAAAGAAGTTCATGTTCGACCTGCATGTCCTCCGATTATGTTCGGATGCAAATACTTAAACTTCTCACGTTCAAATTCAGAAATGGATTTGATTACAAGACGCATAATCAAACAGTTTGAAGGCGAAAACGTAAGTAAAGAAACAATCAAAAAATACTGTGATCCAGATTCAAAAGAATACGCAAATATGTGCGAAGAAATCAGAAAGCAGCTTCACTTCACGACACTCCGCTTTCATCGCTTAGACGATATGCTCGACAGCGTAGGAATTGCTCCAGACAAGATGTGTACTTACTGCTGGAACGGTGAAGAATAAAAAAAAATCTGCTGCAACTGCAGCAGATTTTTTTTTTGCACCTGACTATTTCTTTTCAACCAGATAATCTTTGCTCAAAGAGAAAGCCACAAAAAGCTGCCCTGTATAATACATAAAATTACTGAAGATAAAAATTACTTCTGCAAGACTTTTGGGAATAATTCCAGACGGAAAAACATATGTTTCCAAAAGCAGATCAGACAATGCAAAAAGCAAAGTTCCAACCGGCATCAATTTTGCACGTATGTCCTTATATCCAAAACTTTCAAATCCCTGAACAACAACAATCGTTAAAAAAATCATATACACTACTGAAGGCAAAAATAAACTTTCTCCTTCTTTTTCAAAATTGAAAAATGGAGAAGCAACATCAAAAATTATAAGTGTAATAATAATTGCGGCAGAAATAATAAAAAATCTCGGCTTTAACTTTCCATAACCAATGAATGCAAAAAAATAAAAGAACTGCGCCAAAACAAAAAGAACAAATCCAAAAACAAAATTAATTTCTAAAACTATGTCTGCTATAAATGCTAAAGAAATTCCAGTTAGTACAAAAACAGAAAGTCTTCGAAATGCATCGCTCTTCTTTTTGCATTTCACAAAAGAATAAATTGCAAGCGAAAGAAAACATAGACTTGCAAATCCCTTAAAAACAACCGCAAGATTAACATTTCCAGTCAATCTTAAAAAATGATTGGTGATGAGAAAAATATAACAGCAGATTCCTAAAACTATTGATAATACCATATTCTAATTTTAGCACAGTTTTAATAATCTTCAATATCTCTATTCCCGATTTCTGCCCTTGTTCAAAATGACATTATTTAATATAATGTCACAATAAATATTAAATCAATCTTAACAAGATACTTTCAATAATAAAACGCGTTTCTCGTAAAAAGGAGCCTTTTAATGTTCGTAGAATTTTCTTACAAACCTTTACTCGAAGATTACAACAAAGACAAAACACTCAAGCTTTCAACTATCGTCAAGCTTTTAGAAAACGCAGGCAACGCACATTCTGACCGCGCAGGTGACGGAGTTCTTGATGCTGTAAAAAGTCAGAAGGTCTGGGTGCTTACTGACTGGAAAGTTAAGATGATGGAATTTGCAAGCTACGGACAAGAAATCAAAGTTATCACCTGGAGCCAGACTGTTAATCAGATTTTTAACGTCGCACGAGATTTTGAAATCTATGCAGATAATAAATTAATCGGCCAGGCAACAACACGCTGGGTAATTCTCGATTTACAGACAGGTCGTCCATGTAAAATTGAACCGTCACTCATTGAAAAATATCAGCCTGAAGAAAAATCTCTATTTGAAGAAAAGAAGCTTGATAAAATTCCACTTGCAGAAAATATAACATCAGAAATAAAATTTAAAACAAGAAAAACTGATTTTGATTTTAATGATCATGTTCACAATCTGACATACATCGATTACGCATTCGAAGCACTGCCTCAAGAAATTGCAGAAAAGAATTTCCGTTCACTTCGAATAACATACAAAGCGCCGATCACAACAGAATGCGAAATCACTGCAAGCTACACTAACCTTGCCCCTCAGCATCTTGTTACAATCAGCACCGACAAATTGAATACACAGATTTTATTTGAAGAATAATTTTTTCATCTAACAATAAAATATCCAATCATTCTATTTTCTCAATAAACTCTAAAATCATAAGAGTTTTCTAAGATAGACTCTTTGATACTATGCATAAAAAATATTATTGACTAGCATTTATATATACTAACATAAAAAGGTGAGTTTATGAAAAAAAAGTTTTTATTAATTTTCATTTCAATCGGTTTGATTATTGCATCGTGCAGTAATCCAAGTGCAACTATAGTCTTAAAAAACTCCAGCACAGGATATAATCCTAAAGCCGGCGATATCATTCTGGATCCAGCAGAAACATTTACAAATCAAGTAATCAGCAGCGGTAAAACTTATATTATTCGTGACAGCTTTGATTTACAAAATGAAACAGTAAACATCGCAAGCGGTTCGACTTTATATTTTTTAGGTGGAAGCATTTCAAACGGAACAATTAATTTTAACAATACAAAAATTGATGGTTATGCAAAATTTACAAACTGTTCATATTCTGGATCTCTTTCAAATGATACAGTGGAATTTGAATGGTTTGATTTTTCTTTAAAATCAAAAGAAGGACAGCTATATTCGATAGCTTACTTAACAACCAAATTGCCATACTCTGATTCTACAAAAATTCAACAAATTATCGACTGCTGTAAATCTGGTGCAAAAATTATTGTAGACAAACAATATGTTATTTCTGCTCCACTTACTATCAACAAAAAAATTTCATTTGAAGGTCTCGATAATAACGAAGGAATATACGCAACCTTATTAAATAACTTTCAATACGGTTTTGCGACAAACGGTTATATCAGCGGTTTTGTTATTGAAAACGGCGGTGAACTTTCCATGACAGGTATTACAGTGCTTAGAGATATAAATTTTTATATCGGTCAGTTTACCTGGGAAAAAGAATATTCAAGTGGAGCGATATTATCAAAACCTTTGGAAATGTGCGGACTTGATGTTCAGCAAGGTGGAAAAATAAATACAATCATCAATTCAAGTTTTACAGGATTCACTTACGGTATCCGAAGCATTGGCGGTACAATCGGTTTAATCAGAAACAGTTATTGCAGTGACTGTCGCTATGGATTGTGGGCGAAAGACACAAATGGTTTTGAATGCAGAGGCTGTCGTTTTAATACAAACAAACTTAACTTTAATTTCTTCAAATATGATGCAGATTATCAGTCAACAAAAGCAAAAGATGCAGGAAAATGGAGTCCTATCTTAGAAAAAGACTGCGAAAAAATGTATAAAGTTGGTGGAGGTGTTTATCTTGAAAACTGTCAGAATGTACAGATCAACAAATGCCGTTTTGAATTTAATTTTATTCATGCAATGGTAATCGGAAGTGGAAAAGACATTTCATTTGAAGGCTGTATTTATGATACAGCGACAATCAGCCAGGTATTGATTCACAACGAAGGGGGTGCAGTTGCTTCTCCTGCAATGAATAACATTACATTTACTAATTCCACTTTTGCACGAGGTGCGCGCTGTGATGTTAACGGTGAACAGAGCCGAAAAGGGTATGCCATTCTTTACCTCACTGACAAAGGTAACCACGGCTCAAAAATCAATTTTACAAACAACATTATTTCTGACAACATGGAAGTTGATAAAAGCATCAATGTTCAGTATGAAAAATATGTATTCTGTATCAACAGCACTTCAACCACCGGAACAAATTTAATTATCAGAAACAATTCATTTACAAGCGCAGAAGCTGAATATATGTATCATTCAATCGATTCAAGTTCTGGAACATACAACATCGAAGAAAAAGGAAACGATTATGGAAGTGTTCCACTCTTATCAGAC
>JAGHSB010000095.1 GCA_018066075.1 Candidatus Treponema scatequi | reverse complement strand
ATAATGCATTACCTGTTTTTTTTCCAAAATGATATTTCTGTAAGGAGATTATTATGCCGTCTGCACAAATCAATGCACTTAACACATTAAATTTCATCAGTGCAATTATTCCAATTACCCGCTTTAATAAAGGCGAAGCTGGAAAAATCATTGACGAAGTAAAACAGGAAGGGGCACGAATTATTGTAAAAAACAATGCCCCGGAATGTGTTCTGATTTCTCTCGAAGAATACAACGAGCTTTACGAAGCCGCTACCCGCACCGCCACCTTAAACACTTCAAAAGAAGCCGAAGAGAAGCGAAAAGAATTTATCAAAAAAATCCGTGCAAACGTTCAGCCGCCGACACCTCCAAAAATGAGCGTGGAAGAAGTTTTAGATCGTTATGGTTCCCAACCAATCAATGTTGACGAAGAGGCTGTCAATGAATTAAGGAGAATAAGTACATTATGATTTTATGCGATACAAATGTTTTGATTGATTACTGGCGAAATCCAGTTGAACTTAAAAAACTGAATATTTCCCGAGATAAACATTCAATTTGCGGAATTGTAAAATCCGAACTGCTTCACGGAGCATTAACCGATGACGAAGCAGACAGAATGATCGGATTCTTCAATTCATTCAACCTCATCACCATCGACGAATACGACTGGGAATTTTCCGGGCTCATGCTCCAGACAATCCGTCAGCAGGGATTTACACTTCCTGTTACAGATGTTCTTATCGCCTATCTTGCAATCAAATACGACATTCCCGTCTGGACAAAAGACAAGCACTTTACAGTGATCAAAGCCATCTACCCGGAATTAAAACTGTACGAACCTTCTGCACTATAATAGACTGCAGCCCGCTGCGGTCTGAAATCCCGTTTATCGCGCGAAAAACTCGCGCGTACTTACCGAGTTTGCTTTCGCAAACTCGCACATCTTTAGTACATGCCCCCCATTTCAGGAGCTGGAGCTACTGGAACTTTTGATTCTGGGATATCTGTAATTGCGCATTCTGTTGTGAGCATTGTTGCGGCAATTGAAGCGGCGTTCATCAGGGCGCTGCATGTTACTTTTGCAGGGTCGATGATTCCGGCTTCCATCATGTTTACCCATTCACCAGTGTAAGCATTGTATCCTACGCCTTTCTTTTCTTTCTTTGCTTTATCTGCGATTACGCTTCCGTCAACGCCTGCATTGTCTGCAATCTGACGGATAGGTTCTTCGAGGGCACGGCGTACGATTTTGTAACCTACTTTTTCATCTTCTGAAAGATCTTCTGGAATTGTTTCGAGAACTTTTGAAGCTTCGATGAGGGCAAGTCCACCACCAGATACGATTCCTTCTTCGAGGGCAGCTTTTGTAGCAGCGATTGTATCTTCTACGCGGAATTTCTTTTCTTTCATTTCTGTTTCAGTTGTTGCACCAACGTTGATTACTGCAACACCGCCTGCGAGTTTTGCAAGGCGTTTCTGAAGCTGTTCTTTATCATAAGATGAAGTTGTCTTTTCAATCTGAGCTTTGATTTCGTTAACGCGTTCTGTGATGTTTTTCTTTGTTCCGGCACCGCCAACGATTGTAGTATTGTCTTTGTCAATCTTAACTGATTTTGCAGTTCCGAGCATTGGAATGTCTGCTGTCTCAAGTTTAAGTCCGAGTTCTTCAGAGATTACCTGACCGCCTGTGAGGATAGCGATATCCTGGAGCATGTCCTTTCTTCTGTCACCAAATCCTGGAGCCTTAACAGCGCAAACTTTGATTGTTCCACGGATAGAGTTGAGAACGAGAGTTGTCAAAGCTTCTCCATCTACATCTTCTGCGATGATGATGAGTGCTCTTCCTTCGTTTGCAACTTTTTCAAGAATAGGAAGAAGATCTTTCATTGAAGAGATTTTCTTGTCGTGAATCAAAATGTATGGATCGTCAAAGTTAGCTTCCATGCGGTCGCGGTCTGTAACAAAGTAAGAAGAAATATATCCGCGGTCAAACTGCATACCTTCTACTGTGTCTACAGTTGTATCCATGTTCTTAGATTCTTCAACAGTGATTACACCGTCTTTTCCAACCTTTTCGATTGCATCAGCAAGCATCTTACCGATTTCTTCATCGTTGTTTGCCGAAATTGTAGCGATGTGAGTTACATCGTCAGTTCCCTTTACAGGTTTTGCATTCTTTTTAATTTCATCGATAGCAGCTTTAACAGCTTTGTCCATTCCACGTTTAACGGCGATTGGAGTCATTCCGGCTGCAACAGATTTAAATCCTTCGCGAACCAAAGCATAAGCTAAAACTGTAGAAGTTGTTGTTCCGTCTCCGGCATCGTCATTTGTCTTTGAAGCAACTTCGCGAACAAACTGAGCTCCCATGTTTTCATACGGATCTGCAAGTTCAATTTCCTTTGCAACAGATACACCGTCTTTTGTAATTGTAGGTGCGCCATATTTCTTGTCGAGCATTACCATGCGGCCACAAGGACCGAGAGTAACTTTAACTGCCTCAGCAATCTGCTCTGCACCAGAAAGCAACTTTTTACGTGCATCTTCATTAAATAACAACTGTTTTGCCATAATAAAAGCTCCTTATATCAAAATTCCACTTACTTCTATATAAATG
>JAGHSB010000117.1 GCA_018066075.1 Candidatus Treponema scatequi | reverse complement strand
CTTCTGTCCCGATAAAATCATATTCATTCTTTTCGAAAATCAAACCGCTTTCATTGTAAAAGTTTTCAATCAATTTCTTTTCAATAAGATTATATTCTAAAACTTTTTTTGAATATGCAAGTTTTTCTGCAACTTCTATACCTTTTCGTTTATTTGTAAATTCATAAAAAATGACTTTTTCTAAAACAGCATCCGCAGAAGTCTTTCCGCTTTTCCATTTTTCAATTTTTGAAAGATAAAAATCAGAATCATAAAAATAACGGATTACCTTGTCATTTGAATAAACGGTAACTGATCTTTTATCACTAGTCTTGCTTTTGTTGACGGTAAGGTATTCAAGATTTTCATCTTTGTAAGAAAAAAGATGAAGTCTATTGCTCTCGTCGATTATTGATTCGTATTCTGGAATTTTAGTTTCGTCTTTGTCTTTTGTACCGTCTTCTTTCTTGTCTGTATCTGTATAAATGGAATTTTTTTCTGCGAAAAGAGTAAAACATGAGAAAACAATTAATAAAATACAGAAAGCCTTTTTTATAAATTCCATATAAACCTAAAAACACACAGCTAAAACTGCACTATTTATCAGACACTCCTAAAAAAGAATTTACATACTCTTCAGCATTAAATTCTGAAATATCATCGTAAGTTTCGCCTGTGCAGACATAGAAAACAGGGATTCCGAGATCTTTACCGATGCTTACGGCAACACCGCCTTTTGCAGTTGAATCGTACTTTGTCATGATTACGGCATCAACTCCGACAGCCTCATTGAAAACTTCTGCCTGACGAAGTGCATTCTGACCTGTTGTTGCGTCGATTACAAGAAGCTTTTTATAGCAGCCTTCGTCTGCTTTCTGAGCACAGATTCTGTCGATTTTTTCAAGTTCGTGAACGAGATTTTCTTTATTGTGAAGGCGACCTGCAGTATCTGCAATTACAAGACCGCCGCCGTGAGACTTGATGCTTTCTGCGGCATCGAAAACAACACTCGATGGATCACTTCCGTGCTGATGATTTACGACACGAATTTGAAGTTTTTCACCGTGATAGCAGAGCTGTTCAATTGCAGCAGCCCTGAATGTATCACTTGCAGAAAGAACGATATTTTCAAAGCCTTTCTTTTTCAAGAGATTTGCAACTTTTGCACATGAAGTAGTCTTACCTACACCGTTTACACCAAGCATCATCCAGATGTTTGTCTTATTTGCCTCAGGAACAAAGTTTACGGCCTTTACATAATCAAGAAGCATTTTCTTAAGCTGCGAAACGATTGCTTCTTCTCCTGAAATCTTTTCTTCTTTGCAGAGAGCTGAAAGTTCGTCGACAATCATCATTGCATTTTTTGCACCGATATCTCCTTCGATAAGTGCATCTGCAAGATCATCGAAGAAATCTTCATCGTGACTTGAATGAGATGAAAAAAGATTTTTAATTTTTTGAGCAAATGAAATTTTAGCCATACTTATTCCTTTTTATTATTTTCCTTTTCAGTTTGTTTTTCTTCATTATTAATATCTGCCGGTTTTTCGGCAGAGGATTTTTCTGAATTTTCTGACTGTTTTTCAACTGCGGCCTTTTCTGTTTCTTCTTTTACCTTTACTGCATCTTGATATTGGGCCTTATAATTTTCAACGGCTTCATTGTAATCGACATAGGCATTTTTTGCTTCGACAGGAAGAGCTTTGTTTGCACTTACAAGATATCTTACAAGATCATAGACAAACCAGATTCCACATCCTGCAGTAAGCCCGATTCCTATATAGCTCATTGTCTGATATTTTCTGAGTTTTTCTTTATCTGCATACTGACCAAGTGCAAATGACTTGTAATAATTTGTATAATTGGAATATGAGTAAAACAAAACAGGCAAAGAACAAACAAGAGCACTGTATGAAATATAGAGCATCTTTCTTCGCTTTTCGATATACTCACCTACATCATAGTCCTTAACATTTAATGAAACAGTTTTATCATCAGCGATTCTTGTTTTTGGAATCTTAAAGAAAATTGTATTATCATTAAGTGTATTCATATAACCGAGAACGCCAGTATTGTTTATCTTTACTGACATCACGTTATTTTCTGCTTCTTTTCCATTGTAGAAAATGTTACCTGCAACAAACTTATTCAAGACTACGGCAGTATCAAGAAGTTCTTCTTCTACAAGATTTACTTCGATAAGATATTTTTTTTCATATCCAAAACCGTAAGAAAAAGTTTCTTTTCTGTAGCCTTCACAGTCAAAAGTCATTCTGTGAACGCCAGTTGCAATAATCATCTTATCCGGAATCTTATTGTAAACGGTTGAATCAATCGTAAGCTTTGTCTTTTTTGCCATCTCTTCTGGCAATATCTTAATCTGTATCTCACAAGGAAGCGAGTTTTCAATAATTGGCGCAAGCCTGTACGCAATGTTTTTTGCAATGGAATCTGGCTCAGACAAAAGTCCAATTTCAGTTACAACCCCGCATGAACGAG
Organism: Candidatus Treponema scatequi; assembly: GCA_018066075.1. Taxonomy (GTDB): domain Bacteria; phylum Spirochaetota; class Spirochaetia; order Treponematales; family Treponemataceae; genus Treponema_D; species Treponema_D scatequi. The sequence goes on along the minus strand of JAGHSB010000117.1, from coordinate 9,124 downwards.
CTCCTGGATACATGAACATTTCTACAGTTACTGCGGCATATTCGCCATAAGTAATGACAGAACCTGTAATAAGAGCTCTAATTTTTGCATCATTGATTTCTTTTTCACATTCGTATGAAGTAAAATTCTTTTCAGAAACATTGTCACTCAATGAAAAAAGTTTTTTCGAATCATTCTGATAAAAAACAAATTCTTCCGAAAAATGATTTTTCGAAGCAAAGTCTGCTCTGTCGGCTTTAAAATCATCGATTGCAGCAGTCTGCTTATCAAGGTTATCATCAATTTTTTTCTGAATGTTCTTTATCTTTTTATCCTGAATGTCATTCTGTTTTTTAAATTGATATTCAGATATGTCTTTCAATACAAGGGCATTTTTTGTTTTTACTTCTTTTGAAAGTTCAAGAAAAAGTGAAAGTCTTTCTTTTAAGAGAACATCAAGCTTACGGTCAATCATTTCCTGATCTGAAACATTTCTGTATTCCGTTCCGTAAAGCTGTTCGAGAATAAGTTCAGGCAAAACTTTGAGCACGGCTTTTTCATATTCACCGCGCTTCAAGTCCTGACTGTATGTAAATTCTGCTGCCCCAATTGTCCACTTGTCTTTTACATCTTCTGCAAAAGACAAACTTGTAGAAATGAGAATAATGAAAATAACTAAAAACCTGTGCTTTAGAAATTCCACAGGCTTAAATTTATTTCTATAAGTCATCACCGTCGTCAGTATCGTCCATTGGAGTTCCGTTCCACTTTGCTTTCAAGTAAGCTTCGATGAACTGGTCGATATCTCCATCCATTACAGCCTGAATGTTTCCGCATTCACATTTTGTTCTGTGATCTTTTACCATTGTGTATGGCTGAAATACATACGAACGAATCTGGTTTCCCCACCCGATATCTTTTTTTTCTGTCGCAAACTTTGAGTTTTCTTTTTCTTTCTGTTCGCGATAATATTCGTAAAGTTTTGCCTTGAGCATGCTCATACATGCCTGGCGGTTGAAAATCTGAGATCTTTCACTCTGACATGAAACTACGATTCCTGTCGGCAAGTGAGTAAAGCGAACTGCTGAGTCAGTTTTGTTTACATGCTGGCCGCCCTTTCCTCCGGCACGGTATGTATCAACACGAAGGTCTTCAGGTCTGATTTCAACTTCGATTGTATCATCCAATACAGGAAAAACAAAAACGCTTGAAAAAGATGTGTGTCTTCTTGCGTTTGCATCAAACGGACTGATTCTAACCAAGCGGTGAATTCCGGCTTCGGCTTTGAGATAACCGTAAGCGTATTCTCCGTCAATCTGGAATGTGATTGATTTGATTCCGCCTTCTGCTTCGAGTACATCAACTGTTTCGATTTTAAATCCGCGGCGTTCTGCCCAGCGTGTGTACATACGGCTAAGCATATAAGCCCAGTCTTCCGCTTCAGTTCCACCGGCACCTGAGTGAATTGTCAAAAAGGCACTTGAGTTGTCTACTTCGCCTGACAAAAGATTTAATACACTCAACTTTTCATATTTTTTAGACGCTTCATCAAGCATCTCTTTGATTTCATTTTCTGTATCTGCGTCCCCGCCTTCTTCTGCAAGTTCATACATCGCTTCGATATCATCGATATCCTGAACCAGAGCTTTCCACGGTTCCACTCTATTTTTAAGATTTTTAATGACGTTCATGACTTTCTGGGCTTTTTCCTGATTTTCCCAGAAGCCGTCTTTTGTAGTTAGTTCTTCCTGTTCTGCAATTTTCTTGTAGATGGAATCCGGGTCAAAGACACCCCCAGACGTTCAAAATATTCTCTTTAAGCTCCGAAATCGGCATTTTAAGTTCTTCTAACATATATTCCACAAATCCTTTTCTATAGAATAAATAATTAATTGTATCTTGTCAAATAAGTATAAATGAATATACAATATATAGTATGAAAATAAAAAAATTAGTTACTTCGTTAATCTTCGTACTTTTAAGTCATGCTGTTTTTGCCCAGGGACGCCCTGTGGTTTCAGATATTTCTGTTGTTCCTCGTGAGGGTGGAATTTTCGTAAAATGGGCAATCGAAAGCGAAACAAATCCAGTCTATACCGGCTTTGCAGTCTTCAGGGACACAAAGCAGATTTCATCTTATGATCAGATTACAGAAAGCAATCTTATTGCAGAACTCGCTTCAAATGTCCGCGATTATTTTGACGAAACAAAAGATTCCAAAGAATATTTCTATATTGTAATTGCAACTACAGAAAAAGGCATTTACAAAATGATTTTGCCATCGATGAACACAAACGTAACTGGCGTTCGTCCGAAGAAAAAATCAAAATCAAATGAAGAAGTCATTACTCCAAAAGAAACTGCAAAAATAGAAAACTCATTTACAGATCCTTCAGAAAAAATGAGAAACATTCCGCTTCCAAAAGCACAGCTCACTGGAGACCAGAAAAAAGCAAGTTTATTTGGTGAAAAAGCAATGAACGCTCCAAACACACTTGCAAAAAATTATATCGGCAAGAAAAACAAAATTACAAAAATGCATGTCTTTGAAGAAGACCTTGTATGTCCTGAAGGCGGAGACGAATACTTTCTGTTTAAGGCATTAAAAGGAACTTTTGCAAAGAAAGATTTCAAGAATGCAATCATAAAGTTAAACGACTTTTTAAGCGTAAGACGTTCAGAAGAAACAACAAAGCGCGCCCTCTTCTACCTCGGTGAATCATATTACTTTACCAAAGATTATCAGAACGCACTTTACAAGTTCCTGGAAACTCAGGACACATACCCTGAGCTTTCAAAGAAATGGATTGATTCAAGCCTCGACTTAATCGAAATCAAATAAAGATAAAAAAACCACGGTTCAAAACCGTGGCTTTCTTTTTTAGTTAAGTTCTTTGATCATTCTGATCAAAGTTGGTGTTCTTGTAATTTCAAGGTCAGCTCCTTTCAACGGGCTGACTTTTTCTTTTTCCTTATCTGCTTCAGAAGCCTGCGGAGCCGTATCAAGCGATGCTTCGCTTTGAGTTTCCTTTACTTCTTTTTTCTCCGGCATTTTAACGAGAATTATTTCATCTCCTGAGTTTACCCTGTCGTAAAAACCTGTATCACTCAAAATGCCTTCAGAAATCTCTTCTGAAACTTTTGAAAGAGTTACCTTTCCTAAAACATCACTGTCTGTATAAACAAGTCCGACACCAGTGTCACTTGTCTTCATCGCACCTTTTTTGATTACAGCAAACTCAGCGTTCTTTATCATTCCTTCTGACTTACCGATGTCGAGAAGAAGTTCGTTTACGCTTCTGTTTAAAATCTTTGCACGGACCGGAAGAATGGAAAGTATTTCTTTTCTGAGTCTCAAAAGAGCACCAGAGAATCTTTCGTTTCCAGTTCTGTAAATTGAAAAGTCCTGAGTCTTTGTACCAGTGCGTGCAGAATACATTACAGCATCAATTTTAACGTCGCGGTCTGTTTCATCGCCTGTCATGATGATAAAGTAATCAAGTTTTTTATCGTGAGCCTTTTTGTATGCATCTGCATAGCCTGTTACTTTTTCAGGATAAAGTTTTACGTTTGTAGAAGATATTCCCTGAAACATGAGGCGAAGGTCTTCTGAAGCGATGCGAGCAATGTCCGGATGATAAAGCGGTTCTACTTTTTCCATGTAATAAATGCCGATGTTCCATCTTGTCTTATCAAGATAGAAAGGATTGATGTCCCATTTTTTTGCAAGAGTATTTTCCATGAGGGATTCAAAACCTTCGACAGTATCTGAAAGTCTGATGTATCTGATTTTCTTTGCTTCTTCAACATCTGTCGGCTTTTTAGCATTTTTATATTGTGGCATTGTAGAATTGTCCCTTACAAATTTAATCTGTTCGAGATAATTTTCGTTAAAGCCGTCGTTGTAGAGAATGTCAGCAAATGCCTGTCTTGCAGTTTTATTTCTTGGATTAATTTTCAAAGCTGTCTGATATTCATATCTGACCTGAAGTCCAAGATATTTTTTCTGATATTCCTGACCTTTCTTGACATGGTAAGTTGCCCATGTTTTTCTTCTTGGGTCTTCGAGTTCTGTATTTTTAAGGATTGAAAGTTCAAATGCAGTACGCATGATTTCATCAGTCGGGTCAACTTCAAGTCCAGTCTGCCATGTAGAAATCGATTCTTCAAAGCGGCCGAGTTTTTCAAGTGCAAGACCTTTGATAAACCATGCCTGAGAAAGATCTCTGTTTCTGTTGATTCTAAAATCTGCAATATCAATTACATCCTGATATCTTTCCTGGGCATAATAAATTGTTCCTAAAAGTTCGTAAGCACTGTCATAATTAGGATTTACAGTTACGGCCATCAGACATTTTTTTTCTGCTTCTGAATAATTACCGTTCATCGCAGCGAGATAAGATGCAATGAAATAAACTTCTTCGTTATTTGCATGAGACTGAAGAGCTTTGTTGATGTAGCTCTGAGCAAGATCTTTTTTACCGAGTTCTGTGCTGACAAGCGCGAGGCTTAAAAGAGCTTTTACATTTAAAGGTTCGCGTTTAAGAGCATCTTTGTAAAGGACTTCTGCTCCGGTGAGTTTGCCCGAAAAGAGATCAAGCTCTGCAAGTCCAAAGCGCGCTTCGATGTTATTCGGGTATTTTTTGAGGACGCTGTTAAAAAGGGAATCTGCGTCTTTGAATTTTCCAAGTGAAACGTAGCTGAATGCCTTGAGGTTTGCATATTCAGGTTTGTCGCCTGCGTATTTCTGTGCATTTTCTACGTATGTAACTGAAAGATCAAACTGATTTAATTCGTACGAACATTTTGAAAGCATGTACCACGCATCAGCGTATGCACTGTTTTTCTGAAGTGCTTCCTGAAATTTTTCAGATGCCTGCCACCACTGCTTTTCGTCGTAATATTCAAGACCAACTTCATAAAGCTGGCTTGCCGACATCTTTGAATTCTGTTCAAAAGCCTTTGTCTTTGAAAAAGTATTGACCTCGGCAAAAGAAGTTCCACATAAAGCAAATAAAATAAGGCCGAGCGCTAAAGCTAAATCACTCTTTTTTTTCATCCTTTTCCCCACCCGTTTTATTATGATGAATAATTTTAATCATATCAATTCTATGACCGTCCATATCCTGAACAATAAAGTCATAGTCATTCCAGTCCACCTTTTCATATTTTACTGGAATTTTCCCGAATAAATCAAATACAAAACCACCCAAAGTATCAAATTCTTCAGCCGGGAAATTTGCCTCGAGTTCTTCATTCAAGTCATCGAGGTTTTCTCTTGCGTCTACAAGCCATGTATCAGGGCCTAGACTGATGATGTCATCTCGTTCATTGTCAAACTCATCCTGAATGTCACCAACTATTTCTTCGATGATGTCTTCCATGCTGACAATGCCCGAAAGACCGCCGTATTCATCAACTGCCATCGCAATGTGAATGTGGCGTCTCTTAAACTCACGAAGAAGACTGTCAATTCTCTTCGTTTCCGGAACAAAGTAAGCCTTTCTCAAAAGCTTTTCCAAATCCGGAGTTTCATCATTTGCAAAACAGCGGATCAAATCCTTAACATAAAGAACACCGACAACATTATCGATTGAATCTTTATATACCGGGATTCTCGAGTGGCCGCTTTCAGAAATCTTTGCCATCCACTCAGACTGTTCGCTGTCAATATTTATAAAGTCAACATCGATTCTCGGAATCATTACTTCTTTTACGGAAGTTGTCGAAAGCTCGTTAACTCCGGCAATCATGTCTTCTTTTTCTTCGTTTAATATTTCTTCTGTCGTTTTCTGTTCTTCTGACAATTCGTTTTCGTCAGATTCTTTTACTTTTTGTGATGAAAAATCAAATAACCCCATTTTCTCTCTACCGATTTATTTTATAATTGTTAAATCTTCCATTTCTTTTAAAGTTTTTTCCTGAAGAACAAGCATTTCACACTCAGGCTCTTTATCTGCTTCAATATGTTCTTCGCCGTGGTCCATTCCATTTAAATGCAAAAGACCATGAACCAGAAGTCTTTTTAATTCTGCATTGTCAGTCGTATTGAAATACTTTGCATTTTCAGAAATCATTTCGATACTGATTGCAATGTCACCGACAGCTTTCCATTCAACTCCGTCTTCTTCGTAAACAGAATCATTTTCAAAAGAAAGAACATCAGTCGGATTATCAATCTGACGGTAACACTTATTAAGTTCATGAATATACAAATTGTTACAGAATAAAATTGAAACCTCTTCACTGTCAAAGCCGAGTTTTTTCATTGCAGCGTCAACAAAGCTTTCAACATTGTTAAACCATGAAGGCTCTTCGATATCTTCCTGTAAACTGATCAGTATTCTATTTGCCATGTTTCTTTTTCTTCTTTGTATCTTCTTCAGGATCTTTCTGGTCAGGATATTCAATTCTTGAATGATAGTAACCTGCAAGAATTGTAACAAATGTTTCTCTGATTGTTGTCAAATCTTTAAAAGTAAGGTTACAGTTATCAAGCTGGTGATGTTCCATTTTGCCAGAGATGAGCTGCTGAATAAATTTATCGAGGCGCGATACAGAAGGCTTTTCGAGAGTTCTGCAGGCTGCTTCTACAGTGTCGGCAAGCATTACGACTGCACTTTCGCGTGTGCTAGGTGGAACTCCGTTATAAGAGAAATCTTCTTCACTTACATCAGGATTCTGCTGCTTTGCTTCGTTGTAGAAATATGCGATTACGGAATTTCCGTGATGTTCTGCGATGATATCGATGATTGCCTGCGGAAGATGAAGCTGATGAGCTTTTTCAACGCCCTTTTTAACATGGCTTCTGATTACTGAAACAGAAAGCGACGGATTGATTTCGTCGTGCTTGTTCTGACCGTTCTGGTTTTCAACAAAGTATTCGCTCTGGTCCATTTTACCGATGTCGTGGTAGTATGCACCAACACGTGCAACGAGTGAGTTTGCACCGATTGCGTTACATGCATTTTCTGCAAGAGTTGCTACCATCATTGCGTGGTTGTAAGTTCCTGAAGCGTTGAGAAGCAAAGAACGCATTGTCGGATTGTTCAAGTCGCTCAAGTCCATTAGTCTGAAAACTGAAGCTGTATTGAGAATCTGTTCAAATGGAGTGATAAATCCGAGCGCCAAAATTCCACATAAAAATCCATTAATCGCTACACCAAACGCAAGAATACCAAAATCATCAAACGAGTCGTTAAACAAAACTTTTAACAGGAAAAGGAAAACTACATTGATTGCTGCAATCGAAAGAGATGCAAAAACCATGTCGATTCGAGTCGAGATTTTTCTTACGATGCGTGTTGCACTGAAACAAGTTGCAAAAGTAAAAAGGAATACGATTACGTCATAATTTGTCGCACACAAAACTCCGAGCGACAGAACGATTGAAAAGAATATAGAAGATTTCTCATCAAACAAAAGCGTAATCAGGAAAATAATCAGTGCCGACGGAATTGCAATGCACAGATGATATGACGACTGGCTGAAAAGCTGATAGTTTGGAGCATACATCGCGCACGAATAGATTACGGCAAAGAAAATAATCTGAAGGAAAAGTTCTTTAAACGCAAGCTTGCGGCCAAGAAGGACATCAGAATATAGAAGAGTCCATAAAATCATAAGAAGGAAAAGGAACAAAAGAAGATTTGCATATGCACGATAGTCAATGTATTCTTTTGTGTTTGCCATCTTTTCGAGTTTTTTATAACCGTCTTCTGTAATGGCAAAACCTTTTTTGATTACCTTTTCACCTTCGTGAATTGCAATCGGATAGCTTGGAGTTGCAGGAATTGTCTTGTCTGCAATGATAGTTCTGTCAGCAATCTGACCTACTTCATATTCATCCAAAGAGAAAGCTGCAATAGTTACATTTCTTGTAACACCGAAGAAACTGATAACTCCGATTACGATGAAAGCTGCGATTGATAAAATGAAAACAGGATAATCTGTCTTCATTGATTCTGATAATCGTTTAAAAATCGACGACTTTTTGATCTGTGAGTTATTCTGCTGATTTTCAATTGTCTTTTGCATTTTCGTACGCCTGCACTATTTTTTTAACAAGAGGATTGCGAACTACGTCAGTTGCACTCATCTGCATCATGCCTATTTCAGGAATTCCAGAAAGCACGTCCAGCGCGTGAACAAGACCAGAACGGCACCTCTTTGGTAAGTCTATCTGGGTAACATCTCCGGTTACAAAAACCTTTGATCCGTTTCCCATGCGGGTCAGAAACATTTTCATCTGCTCGCATGTAGTATTCTGTGCCTCATCAAGGATGATTACACAGTCATTGAGCGTCCTTCCGCGCATATACGCAAGAGGCGCTGTTTCTATTATATCATTTTCTATTAACTTTTTAACAGTATCTTTAGACAAGACACTTTCCATAGAATCATAAAGCGGTCTGAGGTACGGGCCGATTTTCTGTTCGAGGTCACCAGGCAAAAATCCGAGGCTCTCGCCTGCTTCTACGACTGGACGGGTCAAAACGATTCCCTTTTTCTCTTTTGAAAGCACAAGTCTCAAAGCTTCGGCAACTGCAAGGAAAGTTTTTCCACTTCCGGCAGGACCTGTACAGAAAACCATGTCGTGAGTCCTCAAAAGTTTTACATAGTCAGCCTGATTCTGAGTCTTCGGATAAAGCTTTTTCTGCGCCCCAGGAACGATGATTGCACCTTCATCCATAGTCGCATGAATGCGTTCCCTTTCAAAATAATCTTTTGTAGGCGTATAATCCGGATTTAAGTCTGTATTGAGAATTGAAGCAACAGCGTCTTCTGTGTCGGCATAGCCTTCTTCGATTTCGTCGATGATTCTGTCGATTATGAACCGAAACTGTTCCTGAATTGCCGGATCGTCCTTCTCAACCGAGAGCTCGTTTCCGCGCATAAACACAGGAACCCCAAGATGCTGTTCAATGAGTCGTAAATTGCTATCGTTAGTACCGCAAAGCTTAGTTAAAATCGTATTATCAGGTACAACAATTGTATAAGAGTGTTCCACGAATCCCCTTTTTTGTTATTTTTTTAATATTATTTAATTGTAATTTGCTATTTGGTGTAAGTCAATGGAATTTTAGGGGGAATTTGGGGAACCGGGTTTTGTGGGGAATTGAGTGGAATTTGGTGGAATTTGGTG
>JAGHSB010000051.1 GCA_018066075.1 Candidatus Treponema scatequi | reverse complement strand
ACTAGACAATAATCAGTTAGTATAGTTATTTTTGAGAGGTTTTATTTTGAAAAAGTATTTTACATCTTTGATTTCTTTAGCTGTCATTCTTGTTTTATCTGTTTTTACAGGTCTTGGAATTTTCGAGAAATTTGATTTCAAGTTCTTCGATATCCTGCTTGCCGCTAAAAAAGCGCCGAAAGAAGCTCCGGAAATTCTTCTTGTAGAAGCAGACAACATCGCAATCGATGCAATCGGGCCATGGCCTTGGAAGCGCGATGTATATGCCGACATGCTTTTGAGAATGAAAGAGCTCGGAGCAGATACGACTGTATTCGATATTGAGTTTCTTTCAGAATCAAATTTTTCTGAATGCGATGATTACTTTGCACGTTCCATCCAGTTTTTCGGAAATACATACCTCACCCTCAATATCAAAGATCTTGATTTATACTATACAACCGAAGATATAACATATGCAGAAAAAAGATTTCTTTTTGAAACAGAAGGAGACTTAAAAAAGAATCTCGAAGACAACAACATGACTTCTTACGAGACTGTCGACAACACAACTTTTGGATTTAAGAAAATCGACTGGAACAATGACACTTCACGCTACTACTATCAGATCGGATTTTCTCCAGCAATGAACATTTTTGCTTCGCGTGCTAAAGGGGCCGGATTTGCAAACACAATCGTTGATAAAGACGGTTCAAGAAGACGAATGGAACTTCTTAATAACCAGAACAAAACTGGAATACCTGTTGCCCAGATTGTACTTGCACCACTCATCGACAGACTCAATCCCGAAAAAATCATCCGCACAAAAAACGCAGTCATCTTAAAAAATGCAAACCTCAACGGCAAAAAAACTACGATAAAAATTCCATTTGATGAATATGGAAGAATGATCATCAACTGGACTCATACAAAATCAAAAGATGCTTTCAGACATGATTCGATTATGTTCTTTAACACACTCCGCACAACAGAAGACAACATCTTTGAAATCACAAAACAGCTCATCGAATTAACAGACAGCATCAACAAATACAAACACGAATCAGCAGTTTCATTTACAGAAAATGCATACAACCTCTATTCTGAATATTCAGAAATTCTCGACTTTAAAAACTTTTTGCTTTCAATCTGTGACGGTTTCGACGAAAACTCCGAAGCAATCAACGGCGGAATCTCTCCTGAATATCTTGATCAGTATTTCGAACTCAGAAAAAATTATTTCAGAGCTGTAACAGAATACATCAATAACGGTGACGCAGATAAAATTCAGGAACTTCTCTTCTCTCTCCGTGACAAAATGGGAGAAGAAAAATATCAAGAGCTTGCGACTGCAATCGGAGAACTTTTCGATATTTTTTCTCACGAAGTAAATCTTTACAATGAAACTTTTGCAGAAAAAGCAATCGCATACAAAGACGCTTTCTGTATCGTCGGAAACACAGCAAGCTCCACAACAGATTTAGGAACAACACCTTTTGAACGCGCATACCCGAATGTCGGAACTCACGCTAACGTTTACAACACAATCATTAATCAGGATTTTGTAAAACCTGTTCACTGGATGTGGGGTGTTCTGATTATTTCAATTTTATTTTTAGCACAGCAGGAGTTTACAAGAAAGCGTCGTCCATTGATTCAGAATATAAGTGGAATTTTCATCATCGTGCTTTCTATTCTGATTCCTTTAATCGCAATGAGATGGTTTGCAATCTATCTTCCGGCATTTACACCGATATTAATTTCATTTACATGCTATCTTTCAACTACAATCATCAGATTTGCATCAGCAGAAAAAGACAAAAAATTCTTGCAGACAACATTCGGAGCATACGTTGCTCCTGCTGTCGTTGACCAGATTGTAAAACATCCTGAACTTGCAAACTTAGGCGGTAAGAGTGAATATCTCACAGCGCTTTTCTCTGATGTAAAAACTTTCTCAGGCTTTACAGAAGTTATCAACAACGAAGCCGGCGAAGACAAAGGTGCTGAAAAACTCGTAGAAATCTTAAACGAATACCTCGGAGTTTTAAGCGATGCAATCATGGATCAGAGTGGAACTATCGATAAATATGTCGGTGACGAAATCGTATCATTCTTTGGCGCTCCGATTCCAATCGAAAATAACGCTTTCAGCGCATGCGTTGCAGCAATCAGAATGCTTCATGCAGAAAAAGAATTTAACGAAAAAAACAAAGACAAACTTCCAATTAATCCAAAAACAGGAGAACCATTCTGGCTCAGAAGCCGCGTCGGTTTAAACACAGGAAACATGGTTGTAGGCAACATGGGAACAGAAAAAAAATTGAACTACACAATCATGGGTAACAACGTAAACCTTGCAAGCCGTCTCGAAGGAACAAACAAAGTTTACGGTTCATGGATTATGTGTTCAGAATCAACATGGCAGATGGCAAACGAAGGCAGCTGCAAAGGAAAACTCATTGCAAGAAAATTTGACAACGTAAGAGTAATCAACGTTAAAAAGCCAGTTGGAATTTACAACATCCTCGGTCTCAAAGATGAAATGCCAAAAGAACAGATTGAAGCCGCAGAAATCTTTAATAAAGCGATTGAAATCTATCTAAAAGGAAGCGACACGCCTGAAGTTCCAAAAAACAAATCAGAACTCAAAGAAGCATACGAACTATTTAAAAAAGCCGACCAGCTTTATCCAGAAGACCTTTCATCAAAAGTCTTCATGAAACGCTGCGCCGACTTTATAAAAGAAGGCGTCCCAGAACTCTGGGACGGTGTATTTACAATGAAGAGTAAATAGTTTTATTCAGCTTTAAAATATGCCTGTAATTCATAAACTGAAACAAAATCTCCAGAAACACTTTCAGGATACCTAAGATAAATTTCTACAACAACATCTTCAGCATTAAAAGAATTTGTTATTGACTTAGAATTTTTTTGCTTTATACAATTAAAATCAGGATTCAAGTAATCATAATTAGGATATCCAGAATTGTATATTTCTGTTGTCACTACAAAATCGTCAATCTTCTTGCCATTTTTTTCTCTTATCAAAACATAATAATCAGCAGAATCATCTAAAGTAACCTTATTTTTTACAAAACCAATTACTGGAAAACATGCCAAATTACTTAAAGTCAATTTTGTAAATGTTGTTTCATTAGTGAAAGATTTTGCATCAATAGTGGCAAGCTTTACAATTTTTTGGCCACCACTTTTTCGTATATCTGAAATTGATTTATAATCAGCATAGTAATTTGTTTGAGTGCGAGCTGATTCAATATCTGATTTCGAAGCAGGCATTAACTCTATAGTACCCAAATTATCTGCCTTATCACTAATCTTAAATATTCTATCACAGTCAGAATTATTTTTTAAATGATAAGTATTATCAGCATTCTTAACAAAAGTAAATTCCGGAACACTGCATTCAACGCGAGGACAAATCAAAGGAGCATTAAATTTATTATCGTTTGCAACTATATGCTTTCCTGGATTCAATGTTTTTATTTGATAGTTGTAAACAACAGAAGAAAATAAAGAATACCCGAAATTCTTTTCTTCTTTAGGCGATAAGGTTAAATATTTAATTGAATAATCACCTATTGCACTAACAGGAGCATTCTTTATTTCATAATCAACTAAATCTCTATAACCTGTTAACAATCGATAATTAATTCCATTACCTAACCAACTTTCGCTATATGTTACAGAATCTACTGTCATTTCAAGTTGATTACCTTCATAATCCTCGGGGTTTATTTCTATGTATGCCCCTTCATAATTCAATGAAGTATCAACAATACAAGGTGGTATAATTAAATTAAAAGCATACACAGTACTGTCA
>JAGHSB010000127.1 GCA_018066075.1 Candidatus Treponema scatequi | reverse complement strand
TATTTAACCAGGCGGTTATAAAATATATTGTTATCATACTGATGGTCCTTGACCATTATGCCCAGTACTATTTGAATTCAAATTCCAATCTTTATTTCTTCTTCAGGACGATTTCAAGATTAACTGGCCCGACGATGGCTTTCTTTATTTCAGAAGGATATTTTTACACTCGCAATGTTAATAAATACCTTTTAAGACTAGGAATCTTTGCAATTATTTCAACCATTCCATTTGCACTTTATGAAACACATATGTTTTCAATTTTTAATTTTGTTGATAAATTAAATGAAATTCCAAATATTGTAGCCTGGCATTATATTTCATCAGTAAAAAAATATTTTGTTGTAAGCGCGGTAAGTGTAATTTTTTCACTCTTTTTCGGATTACTTTCTATCGCTTTATGGGATAAATCAAAACTCCCTGTCATTGTAAAACTTTTCTTCACAGTTTTAATTCTTTATCTTTCATGTTTCTGTGACTGGAGCTATTATAATGTTTTGTTCTGTCTGATTTTTTATTTTTTAAGGAAAAATACAACACTAATGTGGCTCGCATTTCTTGCTGTAGCCGTACTTTATATTTTTGGAATTAAATTCAGCAATAACTTTGGTTTTAAAATTACTTCACAAATCAGAACCTTCAGACTTGGAATTTTAGCTGTTCCACTTTTCATAGAATTATTTTACAATGGATTACCAGGAAAGAAATGTGCCTTCAACAAATGGTTCTTTTACATTTTCTATCCGCTGCATTTATTTGTACTTTACTATCTTAAAATGTATGTAATTTAATTTTCAAAGGAGAGAATTATTCATGACACTTTATCTCATCCGTCACGCACAGCCAGACTACGAAAACGACGCAATCACTGAAAACGGAAAACTCCAGGCAGAAAAACTCGGCGAATGGTTTAAGGACATCGAGCTCGACGAACTTTATCACTCGAGCATGGGACGCGCAAAGATGACTGCTTCTTACATCGCAAACGCAAAGAACATGGCGATGACTTCGATTGACTGGGCGCGTGAGCTCTGCTGGGGAAAGGCAGACGGTAATCCTTATGACAGTGCAAGCCCGTGGATGATTAAAGATGATTTGATTGCAAAAACAAAATCGTATCCTGACGGTGAGTCATGGCGTGATCTTGTGGAATTTTCGAATGACCGCGTCGTTTCTGACATTGATTCTCACTGCAAAAACTTTGATGACTTTTTGAGCAGTCACGGTTACAAACGCGAAAACAAGTTTTACAAAGCAGTTTCGCCAAACGAAAAATCAATCGCAATCGTCTGCCACGGCGGTGTAATTTCTACATTAATTTCTCATTTAACAAATGTTCCGTTTTTACAATACATTGTCCACATGGGAAGCGATTTGACCGCAGTTACTAAAATTAATTTTTACGGAAAAGAAAACGATATTAATCCGGCGCAACTTATATATGTGAACAGCCAGATTCATCTGGGGATTAAATAATTTTCTAAAATCTTTTTAAAAGCCCGCAGATTAAAAATTATTTTTGAAATCTTCTTAAAGGTCCGCGGATTAAAAATTATTTTTGAAATCTTTTCAACAATCCGCGGCAGCCTAAAACAACATCATCGTATGTTTCGTCAAAGTTGTCTGTATACCACGGATCTGCAATATCACGATTTAATCCCGCATACTCAAGAAGAAAATGCATTTTATCATCTGTGTCTTCTCCGAGAATACGCTGCATGTTGCGAAGATTATTTCTATCCATGCAGATTAAAAGATCCCAGTCATTGTAATCGTCAATCGTTATCTGACGCGCCCTGTGATCTGTAAACGGAATATTCATCTGGCGCAATTTTGTTCGTGTACCGTAATGCATTGGATTACCAATTTCTTCAGTACTCGTAGCAGCAGAATCGATTTTAAAGTCGTTTTCGAGTCCGGCTTTTTTAACCATATCTTTGAAAACAAATTCTGCCATCGGAGAACGGCAGATATTTCCGTGACAAATAAAAAGAATCTTAGTCATAATAATTGTAATTTATATGGAATTTCGTAATTTTGCAATCATGAAGAAAATTATTTTCCATTCATTTCCATAACTTTTGAAATAAATGTTATCCTGTCGAGCGGTTTTGAAAAATAATACCCCTGAACATAATCACATTTTAAATTACTGAAATGTTCAAGCGAATTCTCTGTTTCAATTCCTTCAACAACGATTTTTTTATTTATTTCTTTAAGCATTGTTACTGTATTCTTAATAATGGACTGCATCTTTGTATTTTTATATTCATCTACAAAACTCTTATCCATTTTTACGATTTCAATCGGAAGTTCTACAATTCTTCGAATATTTGAATAACCGGTTCCATAATCGTCCAATGACAATGAAATTCCGAGCTGCTTTAATTTTTCAAGGTTTTCTGTAAATACATTCTGGTCAAAAATATCTTCGCGTTCCGTAATTTCAAGATTAATTTGTTTAGGATCTACGTTATACTGTTTCAATAACGATGAAACAACATCAATAAGGTCAGTCTGGAGACATTGTGCAACAGAAAGGTTAATTTCAATATATTCAAGACCAAGTTCTTTAAATTCTTTATTTGAAATAAATTTACAGACTTCTTCAATTACGATTTTACCGATGTGCAAAATTGTTCCATTTTTTTCTGCAGCACCGATAAACAATTCCGGTGAAACAAATCCCCACTTTGGATCATTTAAACGAATAAGCGCTTCGGCAGAAATAAATTTCTTTTTTTCTACAGAATAAATCGGCTGATAGTAAATCATAAATCCATGATTTTTAATTCCGCGCGAAATTATATCATTTAAATC
>JAGHSB010000269.1 GCA_018066075.1 Candidatus Treponema scatequi | reverse complement strand
CATCAGAATAGTTTAATATATTAAAATTTTTTTTCTGAAAACCATCATAAACATAATCTCTCACAAGTTTTGCAAAATCGTAATCTATTGATGTTACAACAAGAAGAACTTTATCATGCGGTTCAATTGTGATATTCCGGGCTTCTTTCGAAATTTTAAAAGACGTGTTTGCACAGCCAGAAACAGAAAAAATCAGGAGAATTGACCATAAAACTAATCTAATTCCACAATTAAAAAGACTTTTTAACATTTTTAAATTATAACACAGAAATAAAAAAAAAGCATCCCTTTTCGAGATGCCTTTGTAAGAAGATAACTGCGGTAAAAACCGCAGTCTGTTAATTCTACCAGCGGAAATGAGCGAAAGCTTTGTTTGCTTCTGCCATTTTGTGTGTATCTTCCTTTTTCTTGAATGCTGTACCAGTGTTGTTGAAAGCATCCAAAAGTTCAGCAGAAAGAGTATCTGCCATACCGTGACCACTTCTGCCGCGAGCAGCTTCGATGATCCAGCGCATAGCGAGAGCTTCGCGACGAGCGTCACGAATTTCTACTGGAACCTGATATGTAGCACCGCCGACGCGGCGTGATTTTACTTCAACGAGAGGCTTAACATTGTCGAGAGCCTTAAGGAATACTTCCAAAGGATCGTTTCCTGTTTTTGCCTTGAGTTTATCCATTGCTTCATAGATGATCTTTGTACAAGTATCTTTCTTTCCATCGAGCATCATGCGAGAAACGAATTTTGATACAACCTGTGAGTTGTATTTAGCATCTGGCATAACTGGACGGTTAACTGATTTCTTATGTCTTCCCATAGTAATTCTCCTTTATTATGCCTTTGGTCTTTTAGCACCGTATTTTGAACGGCCACGTTTACGATCTTCTACACCGAGAGTATCTTTTGTACCACGAATGATGTGATAGCGTACACCAGGAAGGTCCTTAACACGACCACCACGGATTAATACTACAGAGTGTTCCTGCAAGTTATGTCCAATACCTGGAATATATGCAGTAACTTCAATACCATTACTTAAGCGAACACGAGCTACTTTACGTAAAGCTGAGTTTGGTTTTTTTGGAGTAACAGTCATTACACGTGTACAAACGCCACGTTTCTGCGGACAAGAATCAAGTGCGGGAGATTTGGTTCTGTTAGCAGCTGACTTACGTCCCTGTCTAATCAATTGATTAATTGTAGGCATCTAAAAATGTCTCCTTTTTATACTTACCGGTCAGCACCCCGGAAAAATTGCATAATAGTCCCTATAAAGATAGGTTTAAGTAGTTTAGTGAATTTATAAAATGAATTCAAGAGAATTTTGTGGAATTTTCGAAAAAACACATCTATAATAGAAGAATGGCATTAATTGACGTAAATTTCTTTTCAAAAAAGTTGTTCAGACATGTAAGTTTCAAGGTAATTCTGCCTGTTGATCCGATTACTGTTACTATTGATGATGACGAAACTGTATGGGACAAAAAGCCGTTTCAGACGCCTTACCTCCTGAACGGGGTCTTTGATGACTGTAACGCGTGGATCAACAACTCAAGAATTCTGCGTCTTGCCGAGGAAAAGAAGATTGCTGTAGTCATGCCTTCGGGTGAAAACTCGTTTTATCTGGATGCGCCTGGCATTAATGGAGCAACTCGCGCCGCAAACATCGGTGACATGTACAGCCAGTTTATTTCAGAAGAGCTCGTGGAATTTACGCGTTCCATTTTTCCACTTTCAAAAAAACGTGAAGACACTTTCATCGGAGGACTTTCGATGGGCGGCTACGGAGCGTTAATCAACGGACTCAAATGTCACAAAACATTCAGCCGCATCGCAGCCCTCTCGCCTGCCCTCATGATCGACGACGCAATAAATTCCACTTATAACAAACACGTAATTTTGAGAAACCGAGCATTTTTTGAAAGCTACTTCGGCGACCTCAGTCAGATTAAAGAAAGCGAAAAAAATCCTTTCTGGCTTGTAGAAAATTTTAAAAAGCAGAAAGTGGAACTTCCGAAAATCTATCTCGCTTGCGGAAAAAATGACCATCTGTTTCCAAGATGCGAAGAGTTTGCATCTTTTTTGATGACACAGGAAACAGAATTTTTATTTGAAAAAAATTCAGGAGACCATGACTGGAACTTCTGGGACACATATATCGAAAGAGTTTTAAATTGGCTTCGTGACGACACAAAGCCGGGAGATAAAAAATGATTTATTATGTTAATGCAAAAGCTAAAAGCGAAGGCGATGGAACAGAAAAAAATCCATTTAAAAAAATTCAGAGTGCAGCAGATGTTGCAAAAGCAGGAGACGAAGTTTTAGTTGCTCCTGGTATTTACCGCGAATATGTTAATCCAAAACATAAAGGTTCAAAAGACAAACCGATTGTTTACAAATCAACAGAACCATTGAAAGCACACATCACAGGTGCTGAAAAATTAACTGGATGGAATAAAGTTGACGGCGATGTATGGGTAACAAGAATTTCAAATTCAATTTTTGGTGATTACAATCCGTACACAACTTTAGTTGAAGGCGACTGGTTCATTAAATATTTTATCGCACACACTGGTGACATTTATTTAAATGAAAAATCAATGTATGAAGTTCAGAAAATTGAAGACGTTAAAAAACCTGTAAGATATATTCCATCATGGGATCCTGATTTTACTTTGTACACATGGTACACAGAACAAAATACAGATAAAAATGAAACAGTAATCTATGCAAACTTTCAGGGACTTGATCCTAACAAAGAAAATGTTGAGTTCTCTGTAAGAAAAGAATGCTTCATGCCTTCTGAATATCACACAGACTACATTACTCTTTCTGGATTTACAGTTTCAAAAGCTGCAACACAGTGGGCACCGCCAACTGCATGGCAGGACGGAATGATTGCACCAAACTGGGCAAAAGGATGGGTAATCGAAGACTGTCACATTTACGAAGCAAAGACAAACGGCATTTCACTTGGAAAATATTTTCAGGAAGGAAACAACAACAAGTGGCTTAAAGAACAGTACAAAGACGGTGCACAGACTCAGCGCGATTGTGTCTGCATTGCACAGATTGACGGCTGGTCAAAAGAAACAATCGGATCTCACACTGTAAGAAGATGTCACATTCACAACTGCGGTCAGTGCGGAATCGTCGGTCACCTCGGCGGAGTTTTCTCACTCATCGAAGACAATCACATTCATCACATCAACAACAAACAGAATCTCGCAGGTGCCGAAATCGGCGGAATCAAAATGCATGCTGCAATCGATGTAATCTACAGAAGAAATCACATTCACAATTGTACACGCGGAATCTGGCTTGACTGGCAGGCACAGGGAACTCGCGTTACACAGAACTTCTTTCACGACAACAATCTTCCGTTTGATTACAACATGAATAAAGAATCAATGGTTGGAGGCGGAGAAGATTTGTTCATCGAAGTTTCTCACGGACCAACTCTCGTAGACAACAACATCTTTCTGTCTGACAGAGCAATCAAGATTGCAACACAGGGAGTTGCATGTGTTCACAACATCATCGCAGGCGGTTTGGTAAGTGTAGGCCTTGGAACAAATAACGGCACACCTCACATTCCATCTCCAAGATACACACCATACCACTTTCCTCACTCAACACTCGTTCGCGGATTTATGACAATTCTTCATGGTGATGATAAATTTTTCAACAACATTTTCATTCAGCAGAAAGTAAGACCGTTCATGAAAAAATGCATGAGTCACTCAAAAAACAACGGATGGGATGATTCAAACGTATTAGCCGGAACTTTCAAGTTTAATGATTATCCGACATTCTCAGAATGGAACAAACAGTTTGATGATTATTGTGGAATGGGTTCTGTAACAACAGACAGATATTATGACAAACTTCCTGTATGGGCTGGTGGCAATCTATATTTCAACGGAGCAAAACCGATGAAAAAAGAAACTGATGCTTATGTCGATGATAAAAATGAAATTACAATTTGTTACAAAGAAGAAAACGGAAAATATATTTTAGAAACTAATGTCTATGATTTTATTCCGGAAACAAAATGCAGCCTGTTAAAAACAAAAGACATTGTTCGTGCCTTTGAACCTGAAGAAGAATACGAAAACCCAGACGGCACTCCAATCGTTTTCGATACAGATTTCTTTGGAAACAAACGTCCTGAAACTCCAGTTGCAGGTCCATTTGCTTCAAAAGAAGATCTGAAAAAAGAATTGTTCTAATAAAACAAAAAAATGCGGTCACTAAATTGACCGCATTTTTTTTGCAAACTTACATCACTCGTAATGCCCGCGCGACTAGTTCTGTTTTTCAAGAGCCTCTCTAACAGCGGTTGCCAATTGATCTGCACATGATGTCGAACGGCCGCCGCAAGTATTGCCTTTTAATTTTTCTTCAATCTGAGAAACTGTCCAGCCGTCAACTAATTTTGAAATTGCTTTCAGGTTTCCATTACATCCACCATAAAAAGAAATGTTTGTAATCTTATCACCTTCAATATCAAAATCAATCAACTGAGAGCATGTATTTTTAGTTTTATACTGATAGTGCATAAATTTTACCTTATAAAAACCTTATAAAAAATCCGGACCTGCTTTTGCAAATCCGGATTTCGTTTAACGGTTATTTATTACCGTTTACAAACTAGTCTGAGTCCTCAGAATCGAAGCTTGGTTCTTCTACGTGAGTAACCTGCTGTTCAGCTTCTTTTTCTGCACGGCGCTGTGCAAGAACTTCGTTCATCTTTTCGTCCAAGTCTTTGTCACTTGTGTCGTAAAGTTTTACGCCTTTGTAATTCTTGATACCAGTTCCGGCTGGAATCATATGACCGATTGCAACGTTTTCTTTGATACCGTGTAATCCATCAATCTTTCCGGCAATAGCTGCGTTTGTAAGAACGCGAGTTGTTTCCTGGAATGATGCTGCAGAAATGAATGAATCTACGCTCAATGAAGCCTTTGTAATACCCTGGAACATTGGACGACCAACTGCTGGCTGTCCACCTTCAGCGATTACGCGTTCATTTTCTTCATGGAACTTATATTTATCAACCTGCTGACCATAGATGAAATCTGTGTTACCAACTTCGATAACTTCAACTTTGCGAAGCATCTGTCTGATGATAATACCGATATGTTTATCATCGATTTCTACACCCTGTGCGCTATATACTGCATGGATTTCATCCATCAAGTATTTCTGGAGTGCATTTTCACCACGAATTGCAAGGATATCAAGTGGAGATGGAGCACCATCACACAATGGCTGTCCAGCTTCTACTTCGTCACCATCACGAACGAGCAAGTGCATAGTTCTTGGAACCAAGTGTTCCTTTACATGACCATATTTATCTTCGATGATAATTTTTCGTTTACCCTTAACAACTTCTTTGAACTTGATGACACCAGTAACCTGTGCAAGTACGCTTGCAACTTTTGGTTTACGAGCTTCAAAGAGTTCAGATACACGAGGAAGACCACCAGTAATATCGCTTGACTTAGCTGCTCTCTTTGGCATCTTAGCGATAATATCACCTTCTGAAATCTTCTTTTTGTCTTCAACAAGAAGGAAAGCACCTTCAGGAAGGTTATAACCAGCCTGTTCGTTACCAGATTCATCTGTAATAACAACACGAGGGTCCATGTTTTCTGCATGGAGGTCTACGATGTAATGCTCTTTCTTTTCAGTTGTAGCATTTGTTCTTGTTTCAAGAGTAGAACCTTCAACGATATCTTCGAAGTGAACATATCCTTTCTTTTCAGCAATAATTGGTTCACTTGAAATATCAAATTCACCAATACTCTGATTAGCTTTAACAAAGTCTCCAACTTTACACATAACAGTTGAACCGTTCTGGATTTCAATAGTCTGTGTATTGCTTGCAAGGTAAACATTTGTCTTTGTAACAATTACACGTGCTTTTTCATTTGCAACAACGTCGCCGTCTTTGCGTGAAATAATTACTGTATCTTTCTTAACTCTGTCGCCGTCATTAACGAGGACTTTGTCACCTTTCTGAATTTCAGCAGACTGAAGGATACGTGAAACATCCATAGCACCTTTACGAGTGAACAACCAGTTCTTATCTTTTGTATCAACGTGTGTACCACGGATATCTTCGATAATTGCATCGTAGTTCAATACAATATGGTTATCTTCTGTAACTTTAGAAGCAGTACCACCAACATGGAAAGTACGCATTGTAAGCTGTGTACCAGGCTGACCGATTGACTGAGCTGCGATAATACCAACAGCTTCACCAATCTCTACGATCTTGTTGCGTGCAAGGTTCTTACCATAACACTTAACACAAATACCATGTTTAGCTTCACAAGTAAGTACTGTACGGAGTTTAACTTTTTCAACACCAGCATCTTCAATCTGTTTAGCAAGATCTTCTGTAATGTAAGAGTCTGCATCACAAATCAATTCACCAGTCATTGGGTCAACAACACGTTCACTTGTGAAATGTCCAACGATACGATCTTTAAGATGTTCAACAATTTCATCACCGTTCTTGATTGCTGTATAATCAATACCGTTAATTGTTCCACAATCTTCTTCATTTACAACAACATCCTGAGCAACATCTACAAGACGACGAGTCATGTAACCGGCATCGGCTGTCTTAAGGGCTGTATCTGAAAGACCTTTGCGGGCACCGTTTGATGAAATAAAGTATTCAAATACCGAAAGACCTTCTTTAAAGTTTGATTTAACTGGAAGTTCGATGATTTCTCCACCTGGTTTAGCCATCAAACCACGCATAGCAGCTAACTGTGAAATCTGTTTCTTAGAACCACGGGCACCAGAAATGGCCATCATGTAAATTGTGTTGAAGCCGCCTTTATCGTTCTTCATTTTGTCATACATGATTTCTGTAAGTTCGTTGTTAGTCTTCTGCCAAAGGTCAGTAACTTTAGAGAATCGTTCTTCATTTGTAATCTGACCTTTACGGTTTTCATCGACAATTTTTTCAACTTCTTTGTTTGCTTTTTCAATCATTGTCTTCTTTTCAGGTGGAACGATGATATCTTCCATTGAAAGAGTAGCACCATAGAATGTAGCGTTTTTATATCCTACAGCCTTGATTGCATCGAGCATCTGAATAGTAAGCCAAGGTCCCTTTGTATCATAAACAGTCTTGATCATTTTCTTGAGTTCTTTATCACCAAGCTGTTCGTTAACATAATTTACTTCATCTGGCATTGCTTCGTTGAAAGCAAGACGACCAGCTGTTGTTTTAATTAAGTCACCTTTTTTGAATTCACCTGGTTTGAATGAATCCTTAGGTGCAGGAACTTCGATCAATGCCTGCCATCCGATAAACTTATCTTCTGCAGCAAGACGAACTTCATCTGAATTAGAGAAGCGTTTTCCAGTTCCAATTCCAAGACCATCTTTTGCTTCAGCAGACTTAACTGCAGTCATATAGAAGATACCGAGTACCATGTCCTGTGATGGGCCAACAATTGGGTTACCATTTGCCGGGTCAAGAAGGTTTCTTGCAGAGAGCATCAAAGTCCAGCATTCCATCTGTGCAGCCTGTGTAAGTGGAACGTGGATAGCCATCTGGTCACCATCGAAGTCGGCGTTGAAAGCTTTACAAGCAAGAGGATGAAGCTTAAGAGCTTTTCCTTCTACGAGTACAGGTTCAAATGCCTGAATACCAAGACGGTGCAATGTAGGCGCACGGTTAAGCATTACAGGATGTTCACGAACAACTTCATCAAGAATTGCAAATACTTCTGGAGCTTCTGATTCAACAACTGCACGAGCTTTCTTTACGTTGAAAGCAACCTGCTTGTCCATAAGTTTTTTCATGATGAATGGCTTGAACAATTCGAGAGCCATTTTTGTAGGAACACCACACTGCCAGAGTTTAAGTTCTGGTCCAACAACGATTACGGAACGTCCTGAGTAGTCTAGACGTTTACCCAAGAGGTTCTGACGGAAACGACCCTGTTTACCTTTAATCATGTCGGAAATAGATTTAAGAGGTCTGTTAGAAGATCCCTTTACAACACGTTTTCTCTTTGAGTTGTCAAACAAAGCATCAACTGCTTCCTGAAGCATACGCTTTTCATTGTTGATGATGATTTCTGGAGCTGACAATTCAATAAGTCTGTTCAAACGATAGTTTCTGTTAATTACACGACGATACAAATCGTTGAGGTCAGAAGTTGCAAAGCGTCCACCGTCGAGCTGTACCATTGGACGAAGATCTGGTGGCATAACTGGAATTACGTCAAGTATCATCCATGAAGGCTGGTTTCCTGATTCCTTGAAATCTTGAACAATTGCAATTCTCTTCAAGAGCTGCTTATCAGATTTCTGTTTCTTTTCTGCCATCTGATCTCTGAGTTCTTTTAAGAGTTCATCGAGGTCGAGCTGTTCGAGCAATGTTTTAATTGCTTCTGCACCCATACCTGCAGTGAAAGATCCGCCGTAGCGTTCGAGGTTTTCTGTATATTCTTCTTCTGACAAAAGCTGGTTTTTCTTAAGGTCAGTATCACCTGGATCAATTACGATATATTTTTCGTAATAGAGAACTGAACGGAGTTCACCAACTTTGAGGTTAAGCAAGAGACCCATGCGGCTAGGAACTGAGCGGTAATACCAGATGTGGCTTACTGGGGCAGCAAGTTCGATGTGTCCTGTACGTTCACGACGAACTTTGAAGTGTGTAACTTCTACACCACAGCGGTCACATTTTACACCCTTATAACGGATGCTCTTAAATTTACCACAGTAGCATTCCCATTCCTTTGTAGTACCGAAAATACGTTCACAGAAAAGACCATCTTTCTCTGGACGGAGAGTACGATAGTTAATTGTTTCTGCTTTTTTAACTTCACCGTAAGACCAATCACGGATTGTTTTTGGTGAAGCAAGCATTAATTTGATCGAATCAAAATCCTGAATATCACGCATTTGCATTCTCCTTATCGAAACCCTGCTCTTTTTCGCCAATCAATTCCTGGTCACGTTCTGTAAGGGCAATCTGCTTTCCTTTTTCATCATAAATTGTAAAGTCGAGAGCCAAACCACGGAGTTCCTGTACCATTACGTTGAATGCTTCTGGAACGCCAGCTGGTGTTGAAGGATCTCCCTTAACAATAGCTTCATATGCTTTCGAACGACCATTCATATCGTCCGATTTAATTGTCATCATTTCCTGGAGTGTGTTAGCAGCACCGTATGCTTCGAGTGCCCAAACTTCCATTTCTCCAAGACGCTGACCACCGAACTGTGCTTTACCACCAAGTGGCTGCTGTGTAACGAGTGAGTAAGGTCCAGTAGAACGAGCATGCATCTTATCGTCAACCAAGTGGTGCAATTTAAGATAGTAAATTACGCCGACAAAGATTGGGTTGATGAATGCTTCACCTGTACGACCATCACGAACGATCTGTTTACAACCAGGTTTGATGTCAATTCCAATTCCGTGTTCTTTGAGAACTTTGTTTGCTTCTTTAAGTTTTTCATCAATCATTTCCTGTGAAGGTGACTGGAAAACTGGAAGTTCAAAGAACTCGCTCAAATATTTACCTGCGATACCAAGTTCAGATTCCATGATCTGTCCGATGTTCATACGAGAAGGTACACCAAGTGGGTTCAAACAAACATCGAGTGGAGTTCCGTCTTCGAGGTATGGCATGTCTTCTTCTGGAAGGATGCGAGATACGACACCTTTGTTTCCGTGGCGTCCGGCCATCTTATCACCTTCGCGAAGTTTACGTTTATTAGCAATGAGAACCTTAATCTGTTCGTCAACTCCAGGACTCAAATCGTCGCCTTCACTTCTTCTCAAGCGCTGAACGTCGATTACAACACCTTCAACACCGTGTGGGAGTTTGAGTGAGCTGTCGCGAACTTCTTTAGCTTTTTCACCGAAGATAGAGTTGAGCAATTTAAATTCTGGTGTAGTTTCTGCTTCGCTCTTTGGAGTAACTTTTCCAACAAGGATGTCTCCTGAACGAACTTTAGCACCGATACGGATGATACCTTCTGAGTCGAGGTTATCAAGATTCTTTTCTGCTACACTTGGAACATCACGTGTTACGCGTTCTGGTCCGAGTTTTGTTTCACGAATTTCTGTTGTAAATTCTTTGATATGGATAGAAGTATACATATCTTCTTTTACAACGCGTTTGCTGATGAGAACGGCGTCTTCGTAGTTATATCCATTCCAAGGAACGAATCCAACGAGAAGGTTGCGTCCAAGTGCAAGTTCACCATTGAATGTTGCAGGTCCGTCAGCGAGTACTGATCCAACCTTAACTTTTTCACCAACTTCTACAGTTGGTCTCTGGTGATAACATGTATCCTGGTTAGTTCTCTGATATTTCAACAATGTGTATTCATCGAGTTCACCGCGTTTGCCGCCTTCTGGTTTAACTTTAACAACTTCAGAAGAAACGTAAACAACTTCACCCGGGCGTTTAGCCTTGATGAGAACACCTGAGTCATAAGCACATTTCTTTTCCATACCAGTTCCAACATAAGGTGGTTCCGGGAACAAAAGTGGAACAGCCTGACGCTGCATGTTACAACCCATGAGCGCACGGTTGGCGTCATCGTGTTCAAGGAATGGAATAAGGGCAGCAGAAACAGAAATTACCTGACGTGGTGAAACGTCCATATACTGAATTTCTTTTGGACTGCGAGTTCTATAGTCTCCACGGTAGCGTGTAGAAATAGTATCAGTTGCAAAAGTTCCGTCAGCTTTCATACCTTCTGTTACAGGTCCGATGATATATTTATCTTCATCCATAGCAGAAAGATATTCTACTTTCTTTGTTGCTTTACCGTCTTCAACTTTGCGGTAAGGAGCTTCAAGGAATCCATAGTCATTGATACGAGTATAAATAGCAAGTGAAACGATCAAACCAATGTTTGGTCCTTCAGGAGTTTCGATAGGACACATACGACCATAGTGAGTGTAGTGTACATCACGAACTTCGAAACCTGCGCGGTCACGAGAAAGACCACCAGGACCGAGAGCGTTAAGACGTCTCTTATGTGTAAGTTCTGCAAGAGGGTTAACCTGATCCATGAACTGAGAGAGCTGTGAAGAACCAAAGAATTCTTTGATTGAAGCAACGATAGGTTTGATTGAAATCAAATCCTGTGGTTTCATTGTTTCAGTTTCTTTGAGGCTCATTCTTTCTCTTGCGATGCGTTCCATGCGAGAGAATGCAGTCTTAAGCTGGTTAGTCATCAATTCACCAACAGAACGAATACGACGGTTACCAAGGTGATCGATATCGTCTGTCTTTTCATCACCAGTGTAAACTCTGATCAAGAACTTCATTGTCTGAATGATATCGTCTTCAATCAAAGTTGTTTCTTCATGATTTTCTTTGTAGTCTAATTTTTTGTTGAGCTTGTAACGACCAACACGACCAAGATCATACTGTCTTGGAGAGAAGAACATGTTTCTGAGATCTTTTTCAGCAGCTTCTACTGTCAAAGGTTCGCCTGGTTTCAAAACGCTGAATACTTCTGAGATAGCATCGTCTTTTGTAGGTTCGTCGTTCTCTAATCCTTCTTTCTGGAACTTAACGGCTTCGCGTTCGAAACAGTTAATGATTACCTGAGAGTTAAGAGAAGCATTTTTCTCATCTTTGCTGTTTGCTTTTGAACGTGTATCAAATTTAATTACTTCAATCTGCTTTACGCCGTTAACGATGAGTTCATCAATTTCATGTGGACGAAGTCTTGTACCAGCAGCGAAAAGTTTCTTTTCTCCGCCGTTTTCTTCGTCTTTAATCATAACAGCCTTAGAAAGAACTTTTTCAACAAGGCCGTCACGAGATTCACGTGAATCAGAAACTTTTACTGTTTCTGTGAGATAGAACTGTTTGATGATCTGTTCACGAGTTTCGAATCCAAGAGCACGAAGGAAAATTGTTCCCAGGATTTTTCTCTTACGGTCGATCTTTGCGTAAATCAAATCTTTTTTCTGATCGATTTCGAATTCGAGCCATGATCCGCGGTAAGGAATGATACGGCTGCCGAATACGTTTTTCTCGTGGTTGAAAATTACACCAGGAGAACGATGGATCTGTGAAACTACAACGCGTTCTGCACCGTTGATAACGAATGTTCCACGATCTGTCATGAGTGGAATATCACCCATGTATATATCTTTCTGAAGAATGGCACCTGTTTCTTTGAAGTTCAAGTTAATTCTTGCTTTCAAAGGAACTGCGTAAGTTAAGCCCTTCTGTTTACATTCCAATTCAGAAAATTTAATGTTTTCAGTATCGAGTTCATAAAACTCATACTCCAACGACATGTCACCATTTGGGCTTTCGATAGGGAATGTAGAAGTAAATACTTCCTGAAGTCCCTGTTCAGCCAATGGTTCTCCATTGTCCAACTTCTGCTTCTGTAAAAAATATTCGTAAGATGAAGTCTGAATATCGATAAGATTAGGAATCTCCATGAAGTTCTGGATATCTTTACCGATATATTTGCGGTTGATTGTCCGGCTTTTTGCGAACATCTTGCCCCCAATATTAAAGGAAACATCTTCCGGTCTGTCTTAATTGCTACATGAGGAAACTCCTTCACAGCACAAAAAAGCAGCCTTATTCAATGTTTATAAAAAAATACAATATTAATTTAAACGACTAAAGCAGACTCTGTAAATTTAGAGTCTGCTCTAGTATCTATGAAATAAGTTTTAACTTATTTCTTTGAACATTTACCACCAGCTGCTTCGATTTCAGCGATCCATTTGTCTGCATCAGCTTTAGAAAGTCCTTCTTTAACTGTTGCTGGAGCACCTTCAACGAGAGCTTTAGCTTCACCAAGTCCGAGGTTAGTAAGAGCTTTAACTGCCTTAATAACTCCGATCTTTTTAGCTGCGTCAAAGCTATCGAGTGTTACAGTGAATTCAGACTGTTCTTCGTCTGCTGCTGCACCACCAGCTGCTGCTCCAGGAGCTGCTGCAACTGCTACTGCTGCTGTTACACCGAATTTTTCTTCCATTGCTTTTACGAGTTCTGAAGCTTCAAGAACTGACATAGATGCGATTGCATCAAGAATCTGATCATTTGTGAGAGCTGCCATATTGTCTTCTCCATAAATAATAAAATATGTTTTCGTCTGTAAGTGGAACTTTATAGCCCTTGCTTACAAATCGTTTGCAGTTAACCTTCTCAAGAAAGTTTCTGCTATTTGTAACACGGACAGTCGACAGCTATGAAGCCTGACCGTGCTTAAATAAAGCTTTATTCCAGAAGCAATTATGCCTGTGGAGCTTCTGCAGCAGCTTCTGCTGCTGGTGCTTCAGCAGCTGGAGCTGCTTCTGCTGGTGCTGCTTCAGCTTTAGGAGCTGCGGCAGCTGGTCCTTCTTTTTCGAGTTTGTCGACATAAGCCTGCAATGTTGCAGCGAGTTTCTGAGCAGGTCCATTGATAGCAGACATGAGCATAGCGATAAGCTGTTTCTTGCCTGGAACCTTTGAATATGCTTCAATTTTTGCTGTGTCGTAAATTTCTTTGTTTACGTAAGCACCTTTGATCTGAAGAGCAGGTACTTCTTTAGCAAAGTCGAAAAGGATTTTTGCTGTTTCGTTAGAATCTTCTTTAGCCATTGCAATAGCAGTTGGGCCAGAAAGATAATCTTCTACGTTTTCAACGTTCAAATCTTTGAAAGCAATTTTTGCAAAGTTATTTTTGATAACTTTGATTGCAGAGTTGCTTGCGCGGAGTTTATCGCGGAGAGTAGTAATCTGTTCTACAGTGAGACCACGGTATTCTGTAAAGATGAAGTCGTTGTATTCACCGAGAGTCTTTTTTGCAGCTTCGATAGCTTCTGCTTTTGCAGGCTGTACTTTAGTAATTGCCATACGTTACTCCTCTTCCTTGAAGTCAACCCAGACACCAGGGCCCATAGTTGAACTTACTGAAACTGTCTGAACATAGCCAGCTTTTGCATCTGCAGGTTTCTTTCTGTTAATTTCAGAGAGAAGTGTAGAAATGTTTTCTGCAACTTTGTCTGCTTCCATTGAACATTTACCTACAGCGATATGTACTACACCACCTTTGTCAGCGCGGTATTCTGTACGACCCTTTTTGAGTTCTGCAATTGCTTTTGCGATGTCAGCTGTAACTGTACCAGTCTTTGGGTTAGGCATAAGACCTTTGCGGCCGAGTACCATACCAAGACGTCCTACGTCTTTCATCATGTCAGGAGTAGCTACTGCGATATCGAAATCGAGCCAGCCGCCCTTAACTTTTTCGATGTATTCGTCAGCACCAGCGAATGCTGCGCCTGCATCGAGAGCTTCTTTTACACGGTCTTCTTTACAGAATACCAAAACTCTTTTTTCTGCCTTGAACTGGTTAGGGAATACCAAAGTATCACGAACTGTATCGCTCTTTCCAAGACGAAGTGAAACGTGTGCTTCAACTGTTTCGTCGAACTTAGCGATCTTCATGTCCTGAACCATTTTACAAGCAGCATTAACATCATATTTTTTAGTCAAATCGTATTTGGCCACTGATGCGCGATATTTCTTTCCGTGTTTCATTTAGGCCTCCACTTCTACGCCCATGCTGCGTGCAGTACCGGCGATGATTTTTTTTGCTGCTTCGATATCGTTTGCACTGATATCAGGCATCTTTGTTTTTGCGATTTCTTCAAGATCCTTCTGTGAGAGCTTAGCAACTTTATCGCGAAGTGGATTTGCAGAACCCTTGTCGAGTTTGCAAGCCTTTTTGATAAGAACTGCAGCTGGTGGAGTCTTGAGAATAAATGTGAATGATTTGTCCGAGTAAACTGAAATAACTACAGGGATGATAAGTCCTTTTTCCATAGACTTAGTTCTGTCGTTAAATTCCTGAACAAATTTTGGAGCTGGAACACCATGAGGTCCAAGAGCTGGGCCGATAGGTGGAGCAGGTGTTGCTGATCCTGCAGGACACTGCAATTTGATCTGAGCTGTAATCTGCTTTTTTGCCATTTTTGTATCTCCTTAAGATTGGTGTGAAAGGAAACTTTTGTTTCCTTTCTAGCGAAGTGCCAGACGTCCGACGGACCGATACTTCTCCCAAAATCAGGTATATATTCTCAGCTTGCGCCGAGCCTGAATTGCAAAATTAAACTAGCTTTTCAACCTGCAAAAGATCTACTTCTACTGGTGTAGCACGACCGAAAATCTGTACCATAACACGAAGTTTTTCTTTTTCCATGTTGACTTCTTCAACAGAACCACTGAATGTAGCAAATGGTCCGTCGTTGATTTTAACCTGGTCACCAACAGAAAATGTCTGTTTAACGTGAACTGGTTTGTCGCCTTTGATTTCTCCTGCTTTCTGCAAAAGGATTTTGGCTTCTTCTGCTGAAATAGGTCTAGGTCTTTCGTTAGGATTTGTTCCAACGAAACCTGTTACTCCCTGAATGCGGCGGATAGAGCTGCAAGTTGCTTTCCATCCCAAGTCTGGGAGATCAAGCTCGAGCATAATATATCCAGGAAGGAATTTATTATTACGTGTTCTTTTTTTACCGTCTTTAATTTCTACGAGTTCTTCAACAGGAACCTTAACGTCACAAACGATAGCAGAATCAAGTTCTCCTGCTTCAAGTTTTGTACGGATTGTTCTTTCGATTTTTCCTTCGTAGCCTGTGTAGGTATGAAGAATGTACCAGTTTTTTGACATAAGGGCTCCTTATTTCATTAACAACTGATAGAGTGCTGTAAATCCTGCGTCAAGAAGTCCAAGAAGAATAGACATAATGATAGTTAAAACGATAACTACTTTAACAGATGCCCAAACGTCATCTCTTGTTGGCCAAGTAACCTTTTTTAATTCACCAACGCTTTCTCTGAAAAAATTAGTAATTTTAGCCATAACTTCCTCAACTCAATTTTAATAAAATAACAGGCCAGGCAGGACTCGAACCCGCGACACTCGGTTTTGGAGACCGATGCTCTACCAACTGAACTACTGACCTAATTTATAACTAACCGGAAACCGGATAATTAACAAATTTTTGAATCAACTAATTCTAAATAGAATAAATTATTTGATTTTTGTTTCTTTGTGCAATGTGTGCTTTTTGTCCCAAGGGCAATATTTGTTCAATTCAAGTTTACCCTGGATGTTCTTACGGTTCTTTGATGTTGTATAGTTCTTACGTTTGCATTCTGAACACTGTAAAGCGATAAGTTCAACTGCACCTTTTTTCTTGCTACCCATACTATATACTCCTAAAAAACAATTTCGTTTTTAACATCAATGCTCAATTTTCCCATCTCGTAGAGCCCCCGCGCGGAATCGGACCGCGGACCTCAACCTTACCATGGTTGCGCTCTACCGACTGAGCTACAAGGGCGTAAACCCCATTGAAAATGATGTGTTGTAAAAATATATACAAATAGAGAGTTTGTGTCAATAGAATTTAAGGCTGATAGTGGAATTTTTAAGACCAGCCCTGCATTTGAGTGACCGCGCATCCTTTGAAATTAAACCTGAAGAAAGCGTCTTTTTTTCGGGGTGCACTTTTGTTTTAGTCAAAACTTTGTTATATTATTACTAATAAGGATAACATTTTATGAATATCGATTCAATGATTGACGACATTATGGACTCTTACGAAAAACAGGGCGGAATCAACAGATCCGGTGCTGAAAACTTTCCGAACAGACAGAACGTAGTTTCAGTACTCCAGGACCTTCAGTCCCTCATCTTTCCGGGCTTCAAATATGAAGAAAACATCGGAACGGGAAACCTCCGCTACATAACGGGACTCCATGTAAACAGAATCATCTCGATTTTGACTACAGAAATCCAGAAAGCACTCGTTTTCGTAGTTTCCAACAAAGATGGCGGTGAGGCAAATTCCACAGAAGACGAAAAAAAAGAAATCCAGAACTCACACTGCTACCCTCTCGCAGAAAAAGTTGTCTGCGCGTTGATCAAAGAAATTCCAGAAATCAGACGCCTCGTACAGCTCGATGTTGCAGCAGCAGTCCGCGGAGACCCCGCCGCAATGAACAAAGAAGAAGTCATTCTCTCATACCCGGGCCTCGAAGCAATCGTAGTTCACAGAATCGCATATTTCCTTTATAAAAACGGCGTTCCTATCATTCCACGAATCATGAGCGAACATGTTCACGGAAAAACAGGAATCGACATCCATCCGGGCGCTAAAATCGGAGAATCTTTCTTCATCGACCACGGAACAGGAATCGTAATCGGCGAAACTACAGTAATCGGAAACAACGTAAAAATATACCAGGGAGTTACTTTGGGCGCCCTCAGCGTCAAAAAAGAGCTCCAGAACGCAAAACGCCACCCTACAGTCGAAGACGACGTTACAATCTATGCCGGAGCCACAATTCTCGGCGGTGAAACAGTAATCGGAAAAGGCAGCACAATCGGCGGTAATACATGGGTTACAAAGTCAGTGCCTGCAGGAACAGTTTTTACTAAATAAGTGGAATTTACAAAGCCGGCGGTCACAGAAGTGATCCCGGTTTTCAAAAGACTGCAGAAGATCTGCCAGGGCAAAAAAATAGAGCTCTCGAAGAGCAACGCTCACCAAGAGCTCTACCGTCCAGCAAGCTGGACATCGGAGAGAGTTTATCAGCTTATTTACAAGCTGTCTTTAATTTACATCGAGATTTCATAAATGTCAATGAATTTGAAAAAAAAATTAATTAAAGCATTCGATTTTTTGATTATTCTTTTATTTGCAGGTATTTTTTTCTATTCTTTGTCTATGTTATCAATGGGTCGTGAAAAACCTGTCTTAAAAATTACAGCTTTGGATTCTGTCTATGAATATGATATTTCAAATGACAGGAGACTTGATATACAAGGTCGAACCGGCTCTACCGTCATCGTCATAGAAAACGGGAAAGTCTTCGTCGAAAGTTCCACCTGTAAGAATAAAAACTGTGTACTGATGGGGAAAATTTCTAGATCCGGTGAGTGGCTCTGTTGTGCCCCAAATGAAGTTTTTGCTGTAATCACTGGCAAAAGTAACGACGACACTGACGCTGTTTCATACTAGGAGAAAACAATGGCAAAGAAAAAAATGCAGATCAGCTACAAATGTTCTCAGTGTGGTTTTACGCAGCCACGATGGCTTGGACGCTGCCCGGAATGCGGTGCATGGAACACTCTCGAAGAATGCGTTACTGATCCTAATGCCCTTTCTTCTGTTGCCCCTGGAAACATCGCAGTAAAGGTAAAGCCAGTTCCACTTGCAAGTATAGAAGCCATGGCCGATGACCGGATTTCTACCGGCATCGAAGAATTTGACCGCGTTCTTGGGGGAAATGGTGCTACAAAACGGTCAGCAGTTCTCCTTGGTGGTGAACCTGGAATTGGAAAATCCACTTTACTTCTGCAGACCGCATCTTCGTTTTCCCATAAAGACAATGGACTTGTACTCTATGTTTCTGGTGAAGAATCATCTTCACAGATTAAGGCCCGTGCAAACAGACTTAGTGTTGACTGTGGAAATATTCAGATCATGCCTACAATGCGCCTTGAAGATATTCTTGATGCCTTAAACGAACTCAAGCCGTCACTTGTCATCATCGATTCCATTCAGACAGTTTATTCGATTGAAGGCGGAATAATTCCTGGCACTGTAAACCAGCTTAAATACTGTGCTAACGAGCTCACTGGCTGGGTAAAAGAACATGACTCCGTTCTGATTATGACATGTCATGTTACAAAAGATGGAAACATTGCAGGACCAAAAGCTCTTGAGCATATGGTAGACACTGTAATTTCTTTTGAACGCAACAACGATGAAATAAGATTCCTTCGTGCATATAAAAACCGTTTTGGTTCTGTTGATGAACTTGGAATTTTTGAAATGACTGAGAAAGGATTAAAACCAGTTGAAGATCCTAGCACAATGTTCATTACCCGGCGTGAGGGCGCTATCCC
>JAGHSB010000258.1 GCA_018066075.1 Candidatus Treponema scatequi | reverse complement strand
CATGTATACTGAGTAAAAGTATAAGTTCCAGTTTTACAAGCATCAAATGTATCAAACAGCTGTGAAGTTTTTACATCGTCAGTTGAAATTACCCACAATGCAAACTTTCCGGTATCTGAATCATTTGGAGCATAGACTGCACCTTTTGGTGCTTCATTACCTGATGAAACTGCAAGATGTCCGATTACGTAAATTGAATTTCCATCTGTAAAAATTTCGTCAGTATAAAGATCATCAGCTGGTTGTGTAATCGTATTGTTATTATATTTTCCTGCACCTCTTACCATGCCTTTCACTCTGCAGTATTTAAAAAATTCTTTTACTGTTGTTGAAGCGGTTACACTTGTAGAAGCCATTGTTCCAAAAGTGAACTGCAGATAATACGATGAATTTTCTTCTTTCAGATTATTCACCTTCTTCCAATAATTATTTCCATCCGTACCACCGGTTAAACTTTTTGCAAGTGTCTGCATCTGTTCAAGTGATATATTCTGAGGTTCTGGTAATGCAGGAGTTGTTGAAGCAGGAG
Organism: Candidatus Treponema scatequi; assembly: GCA_018066075.1. GTDB lineage: Bacteria > Spirochaetota > Spirochaetia > Treponematales > Treponemataceae > Treponema_D > Treponema_D scatequi. The sequence goes on along the minus strand of JAGHSB010000258.1, from coordinate 4,652 downwards.
CAGTTTCGGTAAGTGAATATTCCTTATCATTCCAATCCTGATTTTCAAGAGATGGTTTTGCCTTAGAAAGATAAAGGGAATCTGAAATGATGATTTTGTTTTCTGTGCTGTTGAATTTTACACGGCAGATTGCAGGCATTCCAAGGTAGTCATCAAGAAGCGCATTGTTGTAAGAATCCTTTGATGTCTGACTGAAACCAAAATAATAGTAATTATTGTCACTTGTTATCTGATAAAGATTCTGAGTGTGATTACTTCGTTCAATATCATACTGAGAAAATTTTACAACATAATTTTTTTTGTCGTATGTCTGCACATAGTTCTGTTCACTGTCCAGAAGGTAGTACTGCTTATCTCCTAAATCTGGAAGTGCTTTAATATTTGTAAAGTCTGTTTTCTTTTTGTAATATAAAGTTCCTGCCGGTTTAAAGCTTGTGCTTTTTTTATTCCAGGCTTCTTTCAAATTTTCAGACTTAAATTCATTTTCAGAAACTTCAACTGAAGTTCCATTCATTATTGAAGAAATTCCTGTAATCTTGATTGTTGTCAGGTACGAATCATTCAAGGAACTGAAGATGAAATTTTTCATATCTTTATCCATCTGTCCGTTTTTGATAACTTCGACTACAAGAGTTTTTTCTGATTCATTGTAGTCACACACATTCGAAAAATAGTACTTGTCATTTCCGATGTACATAAAATACGAAGCTGTGTCGTAAACCGTTTTGTTTGTGCAGGCTGAATCTTCATACAAGTTGTAATCAAAACCAGAAATCAGGTCACTGAGACAGCTTAAAACAAAAACATCAGGACCATCTTGAGAAGTTCCAATCTGAAGTTTTTTTGCTGAAGAAGAATCATTCTGTGAACTTACATCTGCAAGTGGGGAACATGAAGTAACAGATAAAATTACTCCAAGACAAAGGAGGGCTTTGCACAAATTTTTTGCTTTGTGCATTTTGAGAAAGTTAAACATTTTTATCTCCTGCCAGACAGGGCGTGTGTCTGGAAAAGTTATACCGGCATAAGACGGCAGTCGATACGCACGACAGCGAGAAGTCTATACGGCATTAGGACTTGTTCAGAAAACCTGACTTACCTTATCACTCCATGTTCGGGCTTTACCCGATTTCCCATATAAACTGAAATAAATTATAATCAATTGATCTGATAGTGTAAATTGAGAAAGAAATATGGACTTATGCGTATCCACATAAGTCCATATTTCTTTCAAAAAAAAATCGCCACCTGAAAAACAGATGGCGATCTATAAATCATTTATGATTTTCTAAATTACTTCTTCCAAGGGTTCTTGCGGATGAATGTATCATCGCGTTCATAACCTACAGAAACAATTGTTACAGGAGTTTCTGTATATTCTTCAATGAAGTTAATGTAGTCTTTAGCCTGCTGTGGAAGTTCATCGAAAGAACGACAGTTCTTAAGTTCTTTTTTCCATCCAGTAAATTTCTTGAGGATAGGTTTTGCAGCTTCCATTTCTTTTACGTTTGCAGGGAAGTCTGTTACTTCTTTACCGTTGATATCATAAGCAACACATGCTTCAATCTGATCCATTGCATCATAAATATCAAGATGTGTAAGAACAAGACCGTCAAGTGAGTTGATACGACAAGCATAGCGCAAAGCTACTAAGTCGAGGTAACCACAACGACGAGCACGACCTGTTGTTACACCATATTCACGTCCTGTATTACGAACGTACTGGCAAAGTTCACCTTCGCTTTCGTTATTGAATTCTGTTGGCATAGGACCGTTACCAACACGAGTCTGGTAAGCCTTGAATACACCAACAATCTGGTCTAAGTCATGAGGTCCGATTCCACAACCAGAAGAAGCACCTGCAGCACAAGAAGCTCCAGAACTTACATATGGATATGTACCACTGTCGATGTCCAGCATTGCACCCTGAGCACCTTCAAACAAAATGTTTTCGCCTTTAACTTTGTGCATTTCAGCAGCCATGTTTACGCGCATTCCCATAAGAACGTCTCTATATTTGTCCAAATATTCTTTGTCTTCGCCGTCAAATTCAGCCATTTTTTCCGGCCAGTCAAGGTCTGCAAGACGAACGCCATCACGGTGAGCTTTTTCTGCATAAGCAATACCCATTCCGCGACCTGTTGTACCGATCGGACGTTTGCGAGCTGCGTCGCGGTCTTTGTCCATCTGACGGTAGCGAGGAAGAATCAACTGTGCACGGTCAGAAATAAAAACACGACCTTCCCAGTTAATTCCGTTTTCTTTCAACATCTGCAATTCGTTGAAGAAAGCTTCAGCATCAATAACCATTCCTGAACCAAGGAATACTTTTTTATCGTTATAGAGGATTCCAGATGGAACCTGGTGAAGCGCATACTGTTTTCCGTCAACTACGATTGTGTGACCAGCGTTTGGACCACCAGCATAGCGAACAACATATTTAGCATCTTCAGCAAGGTAATCTACGATTTTACCTTTTCCTTCATCTCCCCACTGGGCACCAATTACAACTACGTTCATTTAAAATAACCTCCGCGAATTTCACAAGTCGCTTACAACCCATTATATAGCAAAAAAAAGTGGGTTTCAATTACCTTCAGATGTAAATGGGTTAATTATCCCCGCTTCATTCAGAATATACAAAAAACCTCCGCGCTTGCGGAGGTTTTCTATACTATTTCTTAATTATTTTTTTCCGTACTTTGCCTTGATTCTTTCAACTGCTTCAATTGTGCGTTCTTTGTTTCCGAATGCTGTTAATCGCAAGAAACCTTCTCCACACTTTCCGAAACCGCTTCCAGGAGTTCCAACTACATGACATATATCCAAGAGTTCATCAAAGAATGACCATGAAGTATAGCCTTTTGGAACCTTAAACCAGATGTACGGACTGTAAATTCCACCGTAACATTTGAAGCCTGCTTCTGTGAGGCCGTCGAAAATGATTTTTGCATTTGCGCAATAGTAGTCAAGGTTTTCGCGAATCTGCTTCTGTCCTTCTTCTGAATAGATTGCTTCGGCTGCACGCTGTGTAACATAAGAAACACCATTGAATTTTGTAGACTGGCGGCGGAACCACAAAGCGTTTAATTCTGTTCCATCAAATACTAATTCATGTGGAACTACTGTGTAGCCACAGCGAACGCCTGTAAAGCCTGCTGTCTTAGAGAATGAACGAAGTTCAATTGCACAAGAACGAGCACCTTCAATTTCGTAAATTGATTTTGGAATTGAGTTATCTGTAATAAATGCTTCGTAAGCAGCATCAAAAAGAATTACTGAGTGATGAGCGTTTGCATAATCAACCCATTCCTTAAGCTGTTCGCGAGTTGCAACAGAACCAGTCGGATTGTTTGGAAAGCAGAGATAAATAATATCTGGAACTTCATCGCCTTCAGCAGGAACTTTTGGCATAAAACCATTTTCTTCTGTACATGGCATAATGATAATGTTGTTCTTGCGGCCAAACATAATATTTGTATCAAGGTAAACAGGATAAACTGGATCACAAATTGCAATCTTGTTATCAACTGCAAAAATATCACCAATATTACCACAGTCAGATTTAGCACCGTCAGAAAGGAAGATTTCTGATTTGTCTATTTTAATTCCACGGTCTGTAAAATCCCATTTTAAAATCTTTTCAATAATAAAATCGTATCCAGTTTCAGGTGGATATCCGCGGAAAGTTTTTTCATCAGCAAGTTCATCTACAGCTTTGTGCATAGCTTCAATTACAACTGGAGCCAAAGGTTTTGTAACGTCACCAATAGAAAGTTTAATTACATCTGCTTCAGGATGTGCTGCCTGATATTCGCGCTGTTTTTTTCCTACTGTTGAAAAAAGATAATTCTGTTCAAGGTCCAAAAAATTCTTATTAATCTTCATGTTTACCTCTCAAATAAAAAAAGCCACAGACAGTGATTCGTTACATACAACATAAAATCATTATCTACGGCCTCTTTGCCTTAATCAATTTTTATTAGATTTTTATTGATTTTTTAACAATTTGTCAATATTATAATGAAGTTAAGAGTAAAGGCGCTCATTTTGGTTGGTAGGACTATGTCCTGTTAAGCAAAATGGGCGCTTTTTTGTTTAACTTGTATAAAATAGTAGACAGGAGATAGAAATGGCATATTCTTTTGACGTGGAAAAAGTTACTAATCAGTGTATTCAATGGATTAAAGACTGGTTTGCCGTAAATGGAAACACCGATACTAAAGCGGTAATTGGAATTTCTGGTGGAAAAGATTCGGCACTTACCGGCAAACTTCTTGTAGAAGCCCTTGGAAAAGACCGTGTAGTTGGCGTAATGCTACCTAACATTGTTCAGAAGGATTTGCAGGACAGTCAGATGGTATGCAAAGCTCTTGGAATAAAAGGTCTCACTGTAAATATTGGAAATTCCTACTCAGGTCTTACCGAGGTGCTTAAAACAGTCCTTCCAGACGGCGAATATTCCTATACCAATTATAAAACAAACACTCCTGCCCGCATTCGTATGACAACCCTTTTTGGAATCTCTGCAATTATTGGCAATTCCTTTGTAGCAAATACCTGTAATTTAAGCGAAGATGTTATGGGATACAGTACTTTTTATGGTGATTCCGCAGGCTGTTTTTCGCCACTTTGCAAGCTTACTACCGATG
>JAGHSB010000212.1 GCA_018066075.1 Candidatus Treponema scatequi | reverse complement strand
ATATGATATAATTTATCAATGAAACTGTAGCTTCTCAAGCTTTCTATGGTTTCGTTGATTTGGGGAAAGAAATAATTAATTTATGCCGGGTTTAAGTCAATTAAGAAAATTAAGCGAAGATGTACTCAGGTTAGGCAACGAGTCTAAACTGCGCTCAGAGCGTGGTGAAAAGCCAGTCGTTGCTGTCATACCACCTTCCGTTCAAGATATAGATGACTCAGAAGACTTTGTTCTAGGACTTCCAGAAAAAGAAGGAGAAGGACCTAGCGATGAAGAACTTGCCGCACAGGCAGATGAAAAAGCTGCATTATCTCAGGCAGAAAACGAACTTGAATCATTACTCGCAGGTGCAGGCCCGGCTCCGGCTGGCGATGTTCCTGACTTATCAAGCATTTTAAATCCTGACATTGGCTCAGGTGATGATATCCCAGACTTAAGCGCATTTGAAGCACCTCCGGCTCCTCCAAAGAAACCGGAACCACCATCAATCGAGGACATGAGCCTTGATGATCTTTTGAACATGCCTTCAGCAGATTTTGCAGAACCAGAACCTGCTCCACAGCCGGCAGCTCCAAAAGAACCTCCAAAAATGTCAGACACAGTCGATGTTCCGATTGATTTCGGAATGGATGACCTTGAGCCTCTCGAAGATATTTCGGAACCGGCTCCGGCTGCAGAAGTTCCACCAGCAGAAGTTCCACCAGCTGAAATTCCAGTTGATGCAGTTCCAGAAGAAGAACCAGATGAGTTTGCTTTCTCTGGTGATGCAATTGATATGAATGCAGATCTTCCTGATGAACTTAATGAAGTTCCGGAAGAAAAGAAAACTTTAAAGAGTGATGCTCTCGAAGCAGAACCAGAACAGGCTCCAGAAACAGAAGAAGCTCCGAATGCTTCAGAAGAATTTAATGCAGAACCTTCGATAAATGACTTTAACATTTCAGGTGATGTTGATTTTGAAATTCCACAGGCAGGAAGTTTTGATGATGCAGCTGCAGAAATGGGTGGTGCAGGTTTTGATGCACCGGCTGCAGACGGATCAACTGCTGATGAGATTCCGACAGAAGGTGGATTTGGATTTGATGCGATAGATACAGCAGGTCTTGATAATCCGTTTGGCGGTGACACGGCAGCTTCAGGAGAGGCTGCAGCTCCTGCTTCTGACGGAGAATTTGATCCGGGTTCAATTGATCTTTCTGGAATTATCGGTGACTCTGCAGACGGTGAGTCTGACGGTGGTGCCGGATTTGAAGAGAACGTAGCGCCTGAAGTATTTGATACTTCTGAAATGGGCGGCTTTAATATCGACGATGTTGCAGGTTCTGGTGGAATGTCTGACTTTAACATTCCTGACACAGACAGCAAACTCAACAGCGGAACAGATTTCGAACTTGATACAGAAGGGGCTGGTGAACCTGACTTTGAAATTGCAGGTTATACAGGCCTTGATGCAAATCCTTTCGATAAACATGGTCGTGTAAAATCTCAGATTGCAGAACCAGAAGAACGAAAGCAGAAAAATACTTTAACAGACGCAGAATATAAAAAGTTTAAACATAACTTGAAAGCATATCCTCTCAACGTGCGAATTGCAGTTGAAGATATGATCGTTAAAAATGAATTTACTGATGACGTAGTTTTCGAAGTAATCGAAAAGATTCTCAAAAAAGTTCCTGCTCGTCAGCTTGCATCTCACCTTGAAAAGATGCTCGACATTCAGCTTTCTGTTCCTCGCGACTTTGAAAGAAGAACTGCAGAAGAATACGAAGCTTACAAACAGTCAATTCAGTATCAGTTAAGAAACAGAATCCTTCCGGCAATCATCATCGGAACATTTGCACTTTTGATGCTTTGCTGTTCTGGATATCTTGGATATCAGTACATTGTAAAGCCATGCGTTGCTGAAGGTTATTACAAAGAAGGATATAAACTTATCGAAAAGAATGAATATCCTCAGAGTGAAATCAAATTTAAAAATGCAGCTGATATCGTAAAAAAGAAAAAATGGTACTTCAAATATGCAAATGCATACCGCGAACACAAGCAGTATGACAGAGCTGAGAAGATGTACAAAAATATTCTCATTCTCTTTAAGCACGACAAGAAAGGCGGAATGGAATATGCAGAAATGGAACTTTATGACCGTGCAAACTATGAAAAAGCAGAAGATATCTTAAAGCATGAAGTTCTCGTTTATCACATCAATGATACTGATGCAATTTTGCTTCTCGGTGATGTCTATCTTGAATGGGCAACAGAAGTTGATCCTTCGAAATTTGATGAAGCAAGCCAGCAGTACCTTTATTTGATTCAGAACTCAAAAGATACAAAGAACGAATATCACGCAAGAATGATGAGATACTATGTCAGAACAGACAATCTCAAAGAAGTTCTTCAGTATAAAGAAATGTTCTTCCCTGTTGAAAAGTCTCTCGGTGGAGAAGACTGGACAGAAATGTCAGGCTATCTCATGGATAAGCTTTACGGTGATCTTTTGCCACAGGAAGAATACTTGAGAACATCCATCGAAGATGTAAATGCAATGTTAAAACGCGCAATCAAATACAATCCTGAAAGTCCGATAGCCCGTTACAACATTTCGCGTTATTACATCAATACTGGTGAAAAGGCTCGTATTGTAGACAGTCTCAAGAAAACTCTTGCACTTTTTGATAAGGCAAAGAATCTCAGAAAACGAGATACATACAAACACATCAATACATACAGACTTCTTGGTGAAGAATATATCAGTGAAAAAGAATATCTCCTTGCTCAGAAAACTTTAGGCGATGGAATTTCTTTCTTTGAAGATAAGAAAACTAATGCAGGTCTTGATAGCGATAAGAATGTAGGCGTTATGTATGCTGATATGGGTGATATCAATTACTTTATTTCAGGTGACCTTGATTCAGCAGAACTTAATTACAAGCAGGCCATTGAAAATAAAAATGACTGTGCAAGCTTAAGATATAGAGTTGGTTACATCAATTATCAGAGAAAAGATTATGACGGTGCATTTGTTCATTTCATTGAATGTTCAAAAGATAAAGACAGCGACATAAATCTTCTTCTCGGTCTTGCAAATACACTTTCTCTCCGTGAAGATGATTACGCAGGAACAGGTTATTACGAAAGACTTCTTGAAAACCTCAGTTTCATTTTCTCTAAAAAGGCAATCATTCTTCCACAGGTTGATGAAAAAGATACAGAACTCGTTGAAACTTACATGAAAGCTTCAAACAACCTTGGTGTAAGCCAGTTCCGTCTTGCAAAACAGACTGGTAATTCAAGACTTAACGGTGAAAGCATACTCAACTTCCAGAACTCACTCAGAGCATATGACGCTTTGACAAGAAATCCTGTAACAATGGTTCGTATCGGCGGAACAAACCTCGCTGAACAGAATGTCAGACTTGCAACAAGTCCTATCAAAAACTTTGATCCTGCAATCTATACAGACATTCCACGAACTTTACAGAACGAAAGACGACTTGAATAGGAGATGCTTTGAATCTTCATTGTCCTTACTACGGAGTTTTATGGCGACGCTATGTAAACTCCGTTTACAAAGAAATCTTCCGTAAGATCATTCATCTCGGTACAGCTTTTATTCCTCTTCTTTTAAATCATTTTTACTGGCCTGTTGAAATACTTTTGATTTTAGCAGCTGCAGGTTTTACTCTCAGTGAGATTCTTCGTCTTAATGGAATAAATGTTCCGGTTGTATCTCAGATTACAAGTGTTGCTGCACGAAAAAGGGATGAAGGCAAGTTTGTTTTAGGACCTGTAACTTTAGTAATTGGAATTGTAGTCACAAGTCTGCTTTTCGACGAGACATGTTACACGATTGGAATTTTGTCGCTTGCGTTTGGTGATGGTCTTGCAAGTCTTTCGGGAAAGCTTTTTGGCCGTCTGCATATTCCGTTTACAGAAGGAAAGACTGTTGCAGGTTCTCTTGCGTGCTTTATTGCGATTTTCTGCTGTTCATATTTTGTGAGCTGCAATGCGGCAGTGAGTCTTATGATTGCGCTTGTGGGAATGGCAATTGAAGTTTTTCCGTTAAAAGATTTTGATAATATCTTGATTCCGATTATTCTCGGATTTGTTTCACATATTTTGCTTTAATCCCAAAGATACATTCTATGAAGAGCTTTCATGTAAAGTCTTGTTCCGATTATGAGCAGAGTTGCTCCGACTAGTATGAAAACAAGAATGTCTGTGTCAGTAAGAAGATGCTGGCCTACGATTATATGAATGTAGCTTATCAAAAGTCTGATAATTGATTTATTTTCTGTATCTCTGTAAGAAAAGATGAAAGTAATGACTGTTAAAAGAATGACAGTTACGAAAAGTACAAGGACAGTTGTATCAAAACCGTATTTAATTGAGAAAGTTTTTGTGCTTACGTTTGTATTTAACGGGATACAGGCTGTGATGAAGATGCTGATTGCAAAGATGATTATAAGGTCAATTTCAACATCCAGCTTCTGAGAGTCTTTGCAGTCAGAAGCGATCAGAAAGAAGCTGAAAAGACTGATGAGTTTTCCCATTAATGCAAGGTTTCCGAAAAGCATGTAGATATATGAATATGTCTGCTTGAGGTTGAGAAGGGCAATCAGGAGTCTTGAAATTTCAAACTGGTTTCCGAGTAAAAAAGCACTGAAAAAGATGATCAGCGAAGACTGAGTTTTTTCAAAGTTAAAATAGAAGATTAAAAGCGTAACAGGCAGATAAAACTGAAGAAAAATAAGGGATAATATTACCGATTTTTCCCCTGGTTTGAAAAAAGACAGCTCTGTGAGAGAGAAGAACTCGTAACCGAAACTGGTCTTAAAAGTTCCATTTGCAATACTTGAAATCAAAAGGGAAACAATTGCAATGAGTGATAATATAGAAAAAATTGAAAAAAAAGTCATTATTCGGTTGCGTGTTTTTAATGTCATACTGTAATTTTATAGTCAAACGGAATAATAGTAAATACAAAAGATTGTCTAAAGTGTAATCTCTGGATTCCGATAATTTAAAAGAAGAAATCCTTATGGATGGGGAAATATTTATGAAGAAGATTATTTGTACTATTTTATGTTGTTTTACAGTTTTAGGCGCTTTTGCCGGTGATGTTGCTGTTTTTCAGGACATCGGTTTTTCTAAAGACGGAAAAATATACTTTTTCGGTGAATATGGCAAAACTGACAAAAAGTTTGTTCCATACGGCGAAATCTATGGAGTAGACGTTGCCAAGAATGAATATGTTCCGGGCCTTGTTTTCAAATCACAGGATAAGAGTTTTACAAAATCAAGCAAAGAAGTTTATGAAGCTCTTTCTGCAAAACATTATTCTGAGATTCAGAAATATGATGTTTATAAACCACGCCCTGAAGACATTCTTTACATCATGGAAGAAGAGTCAAAAGGTGCTACAGATGAAATCGTATTCAAAAGCTTTGAAGAAAGTGAATATGAATATCATGTAAAACTTGTTCCGACGTTCTACGGAAACAAATCATCTTTCTACATCAATGTAGAAGTTTATGACAAGGCTGGAACACTCAAAGTTAGTTACAAAGCTGGAACCCCTTCAATCAAGCGTCCAAATGTAACTGGCTACAAAATTATTAAGATTTATACAAATGCAAATAAAGAAGGCGTAGTTTTCGTTGTTGAAAAGACAATCGAAGATGAAAACGGAGTTTCAATCAGATACATGGTTGAAACAACAAAGCTTTCAGAGCCCGTTGACGGTGAAAAGCGATAATTAAAAACGAAAAATCCTCCTAAAGATGAGTCCGTCGGAAAAGTTGAAAAACAGTTCCGGCGGATTTTTTTTCGCCTGTTTTCTTATCAACATAGTCACCTTCGTGCAAAAGAAGGCGGACAAAAATATCGTCATCAATCATTTCAAGTTCCTGCCAGAGAAAATCTAAAAACAATGCATTTGAAGCAGCAAACATTTCGTCAGCCGGAGTTCCGTCTTGAGAAAAAGGCGCAACGCCTGCAGGCAAAAATCCCTGGACAAAAAGATAGTCTCCGGTCGGAATTGCAAACTTTATTCCGTCCTGAGTCGCTTTTGAAAGGAGGTCTTCTTTTGAAGGTTCCATTGTTTTTTTTGTGCACTGAGTCTTGCACATATATAAGATGCCGTTTCCGTCGTCTTCGGTTTTCTGGCAGTTGATGTCTTCGTAGAGTTTTAAGGTATGAACCTGATAATTCGTATTTGAAAGTTCCATATAAAAAATATATCAGAAAAATAACAAAAAAACATCAGATTTGAAAGATGAATTTACAATCTAACTGCAACAAATGAAAAGACCCA
>JAGHSB010000177.1 GCA_018066075.1 Candidatus Treponema scatequi | reverse complement strand
TATTATATCAGTGAATGGACATTTAATTCTTTAACACAATCATTAAAACAAGAATAAAAATATTGTACAAAAAATGTGCCGAAAATCCGTATAAAATCGATTTATTTTTAAGATAGATCACGCGCAGTGCAGTTCCACTTATCAAAGCATTTACAACTGCGACGATTCCCATATATCTGTGCCCCAGAGCAAACACGACAACACAGACTGCTTCAATCAAAAATCTGACGACTTTAGGAAACCGGATTCGCAAGTTCTGCGTAAAAATCAAAAGGGCAGCCGGAAGAAAAAGTCTGTAGAGAGACTCTTCAAAAAAAGCAGAAATCAGAAACTTAAAAATTCCACTTAACCAATCTAAAAAGGAAAGGTCAGTCGTATTGATGCTGAGATTGCTTTGTAACACATCAACAGGAAGTCCTCTAAGAATTTGAACGAGTGCAGAAACTGCAGAAACTGCTATATTGATTATTATGAGAATTCCAAAATAAAGTAAAACTTTGCCAGTATTGAGTAAAATTGTCAAAAAATTAAGATTTTGTCTTTCAGATAAAGAAAATTCGTACCGATAAAATAAGTAGAAAGAAAGGCCTGTCATTAAAATAAATACAGGCGTCAAATTAAATGAAATGTCTGAAATATCCGGAGAGGGCATAAAAAGGGGTATAATTACAAAATACCCGCAGACCAAAAAAAACTCTAGATATAATAGCCATTTTCTCATATAATTATACTATAACTTTGAGGTCATTTTGCATATAGCTATAGTTTTAGGAATTACATTTTTAATCATTCTCATTGCAGTCAGGATTTATAGAATCTTTAGCGATAAAATTCACTTTTTTACTTCAGGTCTTGATCAGAAGTTTACATTGCAGGAACTTTCCAGCTTGTGGAAACTTGCAAAAATGTGCGACCTTGAAGAACCTCAGAGCCTTTTCTATTCAGTTCCGGCTCTTTCAAGATGTATAACACACTTAATTGAAGAATCTCAGGACAATGGAACTCAGGATACTCCAAAAGTTCAGGAGTTCCTTTCAAAGCTTTATAAATACCGTACAAAAATCGAACTTGATTCTGCTCAGAAAAAAGGACTCGATTCTACAAAAGGCCTCGAAAAAGGTCAGAAGCTCAGAATCATTTTACCGGGCAAAGGTCTCTACGAATCAGAAATCATCAACTGCGGCCGCGAACTTGTAATCAAGCTTCCGACTCAAAAAGGCGTCATCAAAGTAAAAGGCAACGAATGGGAAAACCAGGACATCAGCGTTTATCTCTGGAGAAAAGGTGATGCAAACTATGTTTTCGATTCTCATGTTTTAAGTGCAAGCGTTTTCAACGGACAGTCAGCACTTTTCATCATGCATTCAGACAAACTTCTTCGTGCTCAGAAAAGACGAAGCGTTCGCTGCGAATGTCATGTAAATGCACAGCTTTATATCATCAACGAACCAATCGTTAACTTTTCAACAGTAGAAACAAATCCAGGTTACCGCTGTATTCTCGAAGACATTTCAGAAGATGGTGCAATGATCCGTATCGGTGGTAAAGGTGTTTCAAATACTCAGATCAAGCTCCAGTTTGAACTTGAAAATTCTTTCATCCTCATGTTCGGACTTATCAAGGCTGTAGAATATAACGCAGAAATCAACCAGTCACGACTTCATTTTGAATGTACTCATGTAGAGCCGACAATGAAAAACTTCATTCTCAGCTTTGTATATAAAGTTCTTCCTGAGCGTCAGAAAGAAATCTTTGCAGCTCTTACAGAAACTGAAAACGATGCAAAAGAAATGGGTGACTCACCTGATGAAGATGGAAGTGTATCCTTAGACGCAAATGATGGTTTAAATCAGGGAGCAAAAGTAAATGATATTCTTGCTCAAAATATGGCAGCGTCATCATTTAAGGGTGATACGACATTAAATACAGAATCCATAGATACTTCAATCGATATACCCGTAGCCGACAAATTATAGAAGGCTTAACAAATAGAGGACAAAATGAAAAAACTTATTTTAACTGTTTTATTTACATGTTCAATTTTTTCTCTTTTATCAGCAGAAGGATTAAATAAGTACGAAATTAAGTTTATTAAAGGAAACATCTCTGACAAGATTTCAAGCATTAAAGATGCAGACAAAGAAACTTCAGAAAGACTTGCATATTGGGGTGTTGATTTTGTCCTTAAAAATATGAACTTTATTAAAGATGACCGGGATCTCGCAGGTCTTGCAATCGCATCAATAATGGCTTATCCGAAGTCACAATATTCAGCAAATGCAGAAGATACATGTACAAAATTAGGTTCTATTTTTTATGGTTTCACAGATAAAAACGTAAGAATCAGTGTCATTGATAAATTGCATTCACTCGAAGTATCAGAATCTCACAAAGAAACATTTGCTTTTATTTTACAGTATATCCAGGCAGCTTATGATGATAATGTAGTTCCAGCAGAAGTTGAACGCAAAGCAATTGTTGTCCTTGGAGAAATCGGAAGATATGAAGCTTTTGAAGACCTATATTTAATTTTCAAAAACAAAAAATGGACATCTGTTGAAAAAGAACTTAAAAATTCTTTAGTATCTCTTGCAGAAAGATCTATAAGAGCTATCGTTGATCAGATTAATCGGTCAGACTATACAGAATTAAAGTTAATATCATCACTTTTCATAAATAATGATAAAATTTCTGCAACTTTAAAATCAGAAATAGCTGAAAATTTATTAAATCGCAGTATGTTAATTGTAAGGGATACAGGTTCCGTTACAAAAGACATTTCAAATTTTCAGCTGGAATTATGCAAAATCCTTTGTGAAAACAACTGGACTAGAAGTTCTCCTCTTATGATTTCTTATTTTGATGTTGCCAAAACACAGCAGAAAGCAGGATTCATTACAGAAGAACAGTTTGCAGAAATCATTATAAATATTGAAAAACTTTCTTCAAAAGATTCTGTCAAAGTATTTGTATCACACCTTGATTCCCTTAATGCAGAAATGAATGATGGAAAAACTCCGTCACTCACTATTGTGTCTGCATTAATCTCAGCATTGGGAGATCTGGGTGACAAATCAGCATTTGACTGTTTGCTTTACACAACTTATTTAAGCTATCCTGAAGAAATTATCACCCAGGCTCGAAGTGCGCTTTCGAGTCTTAAATGGTAAAAGAAAAACTAAAACAGATTTTCAAAAAACAAAACTTAAACGTTATTTATCTTAGTTCAATAATACTTGCGGCATTAGTCTATTCAAAACTTTTGCCGCTCCCGCACGATTATCTTGTTACACTTGTTCCGCAAAACGACATATCTTTAATACATGCAAAAATAATTTCCAATCCTGTAAAATCATCGGACAAATTTTACACAGTCAAACTTTCTATAACCGAAGTCGAATCAAATAACAACATCAAATCATCAGCCCGCGGCACTTTTACAGCACTAATCAACACCCATATAGTCGAAGCCCATTACCCGAAAAAACTTTTCTCACTTCAGCAATCACACACACAAAAAAACAAATCGAACTCTACAAACAAAAAAAATAATTCCATAAACAACATCTCAAATTCCACTTTAATAATCGAATCAGGCGCCACAATAACTCTCACCGGAACTTTCATCCAGAAAGAAAACGAACCGCCATTTTTTTTAACAGACGAAATCATCTTTTGCAATTACACAGATTCGTTTACAGACAAAATTAAAAAATCCCGTGCACTCTGCCGACTTCAGTTTAAGCGCCTGATGTCAGCGTGGGGAAGAGCAGGCGGGCTCATGCTTGCTCTTTTATCAAGTTCAAAAGAATACCTCGAAAAATCAATGCAGAACGCATTCAAGCTCTCAGGCCTTTCTCACATCCTTGCCTTAAGCGGAATGCATCTTTCTCTCGTCTCAACTTTATTCGGTTTTATCGAAAACAAATCGACTCTCAAAACCCTGGGACTCTTTTTTAAAATCTTCATGGTTTTTACTTTCGTCTTTTTCGCAGGATTTTCTCCGTCGCTTCTCAGGGCGCTCATAAGCCTTCTCATTCTCTCAAGCTGCAAACTCTGCAGAATACGGCCAAGAAATTCAATCTTTGTACTGTCGCTCACATTTCTCATTCACGCAGCAATCGCACCGGCCGACCTCACAAACCTCGGATTTCTGCTTTCATACGGAGCCCTGGCAGGCATACTTTTTTTGTCCGGTCCTGTAAATTCCATCATCATAAAATTCTGCCCGCCCAAAATCACAGGCTCTCTCGCAGCCTCAGTCAGCGCAGTAACTTTCACAGCCCCGGTTTCAATCTCGGCCTTCGGATTTTTCAGTCCCTCGGGCATAATCTGCACAATGTTCGTGTCGCCGCTCATCACCGTTTTTTTATATAGTGGAATTTGCTTCATGCTGCTGTCGTTCTGCTGGCCCGGATTTGTCTCGTTATCAAGTTTTTTTGTAAATGGAATTTATAGTCTCATAGCCCTGATTGTAAGGATTTTCAGCGTAATTCCGGTAATAAAAATCGGCTGAAAGCCTTGTAATTACTGACTTTTTTCGACATTAAAACATTTATATCTCATTGACCAAGCTCCTGATTTTTGCTATTATTGTTTAATCTAACCCCCTTGAAGCTATGTATTTAGCTTCCATGACCATAAGGAGAAATTATGAGAAAGTATGAACTTATGACTATCTTCCCATTAGACGAAGATAAGTACAAGAAAGGTTCAGACGCAGTAAAGTCTGTTCTTTCACAGTTTGGCGCCGAAATCGAAAAAGAAGAACCATTCGGCGATCGCGATCTTACTTACGAAGTTAAGAAACAGAAACGTGGACGTTTCGTTCTCTTCAACATCAAAGTAAACCCAGGTAAAGTTGTTGACATCGACACACAGTTCAAATTGAACGCTGACTTGATCAAGTTCATGTTTGTACAGGTTGAAGAAAAGAAATAACAACAGATAAAAAATCCACTTACATTTTATTCGGAGGCTTTTTATGACAGATGTAAACCGTGTTAATATTATTGGACGTCTTACTAGAGATATTACTTCAGATGAACGTTCTTTTGCCTATCTTCCAAACGGAACAGCTAGAGCAAACGTAAGCATCGCTGTAAACAGAAGCCGCAAAAATGGAGAACAGTGGGTTGATGAAGTTAGTTACTTTGATGTAACAATTTGGGGAAAAACAGCAGAAAATCTTAAACCTTATTTGACAAAAGGAAAACAGATCGCTGTTGATGGTTATCTCAGACAGGACCGTTGGGAAAAAGACGGTCAGAAAAACAGTCGTATTACAATCGTAGCTGAAAATGTTCAGCTCTTAGGCGGTAAATCGGAAAATGGTGGCGCAGGTTACGACCAGCCATCCGGGGGTTTTGCTCCGAAATTCCAGCCAAGACCTGCAGCTCAGAACGGTGGCAATACAAATCCTATGGATGATGTTCCATATGGAGTTGATAACAGCTTCCCTGAAGATATTCCGTTTTAATTGAATAGGAGATTAATATGTCAGACGAAACAATGGACATGCAGTCTGTAGAAGATAAAGATCAGTCAGTTATGGAAACTAACGAAGCTAATCTTGCTGAAGCAGGACGTGAAGGAGAAGGTCGTGGAGCTCGTGGTAAGGGCAAGACTTTCTTTAGAAAAAAGGTTTGCCGTTTCTGTGCAAACAAAGCAAAAATTGATTACAAAGATGCAGACGGACTTCGCCGCTATACAACAGAAAGAGGAAAGATTCTTCCTCGCCGCATCACTGGAACTTGTGCAAAACACCAGAGAGAACTTGCTCGCGAAATCAAACGCGCTCGCAACATCTGTCTTTTGCCATTCGTTGCAGAATAATAGTCAGTTTAAAACTGCTTAAAATCTGTCTTTGACAGATAAAAATATTTAAGGCATTGCGATCCAACTCCTGGTAACGCAATGCCCCATAATTCAATAGGAGCTTGAATATGAAAGTAATTCTTAACGCAGATGTTAAGCACCTCGGTGAAGAAGGTGACGTAAAAGTAGTTGCAAACGGTTACTACCGCAACTTCCTTTTCCCAAGAAATCTCGCTGTACCTTACAACGAAGCAACAGTAGCTTATTTCGAAAGCCGCAAAGCAGAAATCGAAGCTAAAAAAGATGCAAAGAGACAGGCTTCTGCAAGCCTCAAAGAAAAACTCGAAGCACTTGCACTCGAAATCACAGTACCAGCTGGAACAAACGGAAAACTTTATGGTGCCGTTACTTCACAGTCTGTTATGGATTTGCTTGCTAAACAGGGATTCGAAATCGAACGCAAAAAGATTGAAATTCCTGGACTTACAATTAAGTCTACAGGTAACTACAAAGTTACAATCAAACTTTACGAAGCACAGACAGCAGAAGTTCACCTTTCTGTAAAAGCACAGGAAGAAAAAGCTGCAGAACCTGCTAAGAAAGCTGATAAAAAAGCAGAAGCAAAACCAGCTGAAACAGAAGCTAAAGCAGAATAATTAACTTTAACAGGTTAATAATCAGGGCCGGAAATTTCGCAAAACGAGTTTCCGGCTTTGTTGTCTAAAAATTAAAAAAAAGTATGACTATACACAGGAGAAGAATATGGCACAGGAATTAAAAGACAAAGTACCACCACACAACCTTGAAGCAGAGCAGGCAACACTAGGAGCTATTCTTCTCGACTGGAATTCATTTGCAAACGTCATCACTTTATTGTCATCAGAAAAATTCTATTCATATCAGAACAAAATTATTTATGACGGCCTCGTGTCTCTTTTCAGACAGGACATTCACGGGGATACACTTTCTTTAATCAACGAACTTACAAAAACCGGAAAACTCGAAGAAGCCGGCGGAACAGCTTACATCGCATCGCTTACAGATTTAGTTCCAACAGCATCAAACATCGAATACTATGCGAAAATCGTACTCGACCAGTCAATCAGACGCGATTTGATCAGAGCATCTCAGGACATGAAAGCATGGTCATTTGATGAAACAAAAGAAAGTCGCAAGATTATCGAAGATGCAGAACATCTTGTTTTAACACTTTCAGACAAAAACCAGACAACTACAGTTTACAACATGCAGAAGATCGTCAACACGACAATCAACAAAGTAAACGAAGCATATCACAACAAAAACACATTTACCGGAATTCCATCTGGAATTGCAGACCTCGACAGCATGACAAGCGGCTTTCAGAATTCAGAACTTATCATTCTTGGTGCGCGCCCTTCTATCGGTAAAACAGCGATGGCTCTTTCAATGATGGAACATATCGCAGTTGACAAAAAGATTCCATGCGGATTCTTCTCACTTGAAATGTCATATGAAATGATCGGTCAGCGTCTTTTGAGCCAGGTAGCAAGAGTTCCTGGTGGAAAGATGAAAAGCGGTATGCTCAGACACGAAGACTTTCAGAAACTTCAGGATGCAGCAGGACGCTGTTATAATTCTCCGTTGTATGTAGTAGACGTTCCAAACATGCCGCTTCTTGACCTCAAGTCAATGGCTCGTCGTCTCGTAAAAAATCAGGGTGTAAAAATCATCTTCATAGACTATATCGGTTTAATTTCAACAGACAGTCCGACATCACAAGTCTGGGAACAGGTTTCTGAAATTTCAAAATCTCTCAAGGCACTTGCCCGCGAGTTGAACATTCCTGTTGTAGCTCTTTCACAGGTAGCCCGTGATGCCGAAGGTAACGAACCGACACTTGCACAGCTCCGTGGTTCAGGATCTATCGAACAGGATGCTGATGTTGTAATGTTCCTTCACCGCGAACGAATCAAGACAGCCGAACAGCGCGACGCCCCTGTCCAGGATGCAAAACTCATCGTAGCAAAACAGCGTAACGGTCCTACAGGTGATGTAGACTTGCTCTTCCTTTCAAGCTATACAAAATTCGAAAACAAAGCAAAAGGGGAATAGTTAATTCGGAATGCTGAAAGATGCAATTTGTATGCTTTATGGAAACGGGGTTTCGATTGTTGATAGGGAACCGCTTTATGGTGGGGATATTAACAGGGCGTTTAAGTTGAAGCTGTCTGACGGAAACGCTGTGTTTATGAAGGCTAATACGATTGAAAACGCTGCGTTTTTTTCGGAAGAAGAAAAAGAGCTAAAAGCGCTCAAACAGTGTGGGGCAATCGGAGTTCCAGAAGTTCTTGCGCATGGAATTGATGACGAAACTCAGACTTCATTTTTACTTATTGAATATCTTGAAAGCAAACCAAAGATTAAAAACTACGCAGAAGTTTTAGGTCATAAACTGGCCCAAATGCATCGTTTTGATACACAATCATCAATTCAAATGTCCGGCAGGTTTGGTTTTTCTTCTGACAATTTTATCGGATACACAAAACAGATTAATACACCGACAGAAAAGTGGGCCGACTTTTTTCGCGACTCAAGACTTATCCCGCAGTTTAAAATGGCAGACAGATGGTTTGACAATTTCACTAAATCAAAAATCGAAAAGCTTCTTTCCAAAATTGACATATTAATCCCGGAACCAGATTTTCCAAGTTTATTGCACGGCGACTTATGGTCCGGAAACGTCCTCCCAGGCCCCGACGGAAACCCCTGGCTAATCGACCCCGCCGTATACATAGGAAGCTTCGAATCCGAACTAGCCATGACCCAACTCTTCGGCGGCTTCTCATCAACTTTCTACAACGCCTATGATGAAGTCCTTAAAATCCCATCCGATTTTTCAGAACGATTAGACCTCTATAATTTATATCATCTTCTTAATCACCTGAATATGTTCGGCTCAGGCT